>JBARIB010000115.1:0-1571 GCA_049799535.1 Allostellaceae bacterium
TCCATGTCGATGTGGATGATGCGGCGCAGAGCTGGCGCCGGGTCGGGAGGGTGCGACATGCCACCAGGGATGATATCACAGGCAGCTGTCGTCGGAATGAAACGAGGCTGGCTGTCACTTGCCGGTCATCACACGGAGTGCGGCCATGCTTCCGCCCAGCGATAAGCTTACGATCTGCTTCGCCCACGTCGCCTATCAATTGCATGAACGGTTTTCCGCCCTCGATACCGGCATCAAAAGCTTCGCCGTCCGCGATCCCGAGACATTGGAGAATAGGGTCGGCGAGGCCGACGTGCTGGTAATCTCTGGGCTGTGGCAGAACAAGCTACTCGATCATGCGAGGAAACTTCGTCTCATACAGGCGATCGGCGCCGGCATAGACCAGTTCCCGCGCCAAGAGCTGGCGAAGCGCGGCATCCACCTGGCCAGCGCGCGTGGTGTCAATTACCGCGCGGTCGCCGAGCACGCGATGGCGCTCATCCTCGCGTTGAGCCGCCGCCTTCCCGAGGCCCGCGATAACCAAGCAAGACGAGTCTGGCGCAGCATGATCGCCGATCCCTCTCAGCGAGAGGATGAGCTCGGGGGGAAGACGCTGCTTATCATCGGCTTGGGGCAGATCGGCGGCCGCCTCGCTCAGCTCGCCAAGGCGTTCGATATGCACGTCGTTGGGTTGCGACGTCATCCGGCCGCTGGCCGCGGCGCAGCCGATGCCGTGCATACCACGGACGAGCTGGTGTCTCGGTTGCCCGAAGCCGATTTTGTCGCTCTCACTTGTCCGCTGAACAACGAGACGGAGAAACTCGTCAATTCCGAGGTGCTCGGCCGGATGAAACCCTCCGCCCATCTCGTGAACGTCGCTCGCGGACGAGTCGTCGACGAGCCAGCTCTTGTCGAAGCGCTGGTCGCAGGCCGGATCGCCGGCGCCGGCATCGACGTGACGAGCGAAGAGCCGCTTGCCGCGAGCTCTCCGTTATGGGGCATGGCGCAGGTGCTCATCACCCCCCATACCGCAGGCGAGACTCGCCATTACGAAGACAATGTGATCGAGATCTTGCGTGACAATCTCGAGCGCCTGTGGCGCGGACAGCAATTACGCAACCAGATCGTCTGAGCCGGTTGGTAGCTCGGCGAGGCGTGCAACCGCGGATGTTTCGAGGTGCATAGAAATCGCCGAGTTCTGGATGTCGCCTGTAAGTAAGCGGAGAATGGGTCGACTGCGCCCACGCTTCCTACCTCCTGCCAAGGCCTCCCATATGTCCGACCCCATTGCGGAGACCGTGAAATGTCGAGCCATGAAAACTCGCGAACCTGTGGAAGCCTCTCAAACGGGGGGAGTTGGCGAAGCCATGAAACCGGCGAAAGCCGGGAAGCCAGCCGTAGCCATAGCCCCAACCGTAATCCGCCCAATAATCCCAGCCCGGCCAGGCCTCGGAATCCTCGCCAGCAGAAGGCGGAAGGCACCCGTATCCGGGAGCAAGGGTGTAGTAGGGCGGACAAACTGGAATGGGCTTGGCGCCCTTAGGCGGAGATCCGCGGAGCACGGTCGGGGTCGGCAGGGACGCTATCGCGCT
>JBARIB010000116.1:0-2021 GCA_049799535.1 Allostellaceae bacterium
TCACCGCCGGCCGCTCGTAGATCATCTCGGCCCAGCGCTGCACGTTCTTGTAATCCTGCACGCTGAGGAACTCGGCCGCCCCGTATTGCCCGAACTTCACCAGCCCGCCATACCACGGCCAGACCGCGATGTCGGCGATCGTGTAGTCAGGGCCCGCGACATACTTGCTTTCTGCCAGGCGACGATCGAGCACATCGAGCAGGCGCTTCGTTTCCATCGCGAAGCGGTCGATCGCATATTCGATCTTGACCGGCGCGTAGGCGTAGAAATGGCCAAAACCGCCGCCGACATAGGGCGTGCTGCCCATCTGCCAGAACAGCCAGGACAGACATTCGGCGCGGGCCGCGCCCTCCTTCGGTAGGAACTCGCCGAACTTTTCGGCCAGGTGCATCAGGATCGCCCCGGTCTCGAAGAGCCGGATCGGCTTCGGACCGCTGCGGTCAACCAGCGCCGGGATCTTGGAGTTCGGGTTCACTGCGACGAAGCCGCTGCTGAACTGATCACCCTCGCCGATCCGGATCAACCAGGCATCGTATTCGGCACCTTTATGCCCGAGTGCCAGCAGCTCTTCGAGCATGACCGTAACCTTGACGCCATTCGGTGTGCCCTGCGAGTACAGCTGCAGTGGGTGGCGGCCGACGGGCATCTCCTTCTCGTGCGTCGGACCCGCAATCGGGCGGTTGATGTTCTCGAACCTGCCGCCGCTCGGCTTTGTCCAAGTCCAGACCTTGGGGGGCGTGTAATCGCGCGTATCGGTCATTCCTGAACCTCCAGGTATGTTAAAGGGCGCAAACGGGTGATCTTAAACGATAGGTCGGCCGTTGGGCACGCATCGCGCTTTGTTAGGCGTACTGCGTTTGGAGCAGCCTGCGAATGTCCGAACTGGGGAATACCACAACGAACACTCGGCCCGCCATCGGCCGGATCGCCCCTTTCCAAAGGTGGGGACGTAGGCCTCGCGCCGGCATCGAGGGTCCGCTAGGATCATTTGCCTCGCATACATCCGAAAGGAAACGGGTCATGGCTCGCACCTATAACGTCATCGACGCCGATGGCCATATCCTGGAGCCGCTCGATCTCTGGGACAAATACATCGATCCCGCCTTCCACGAGCGCCGGCCGCGATTTGTCATCGACGAGAACGGCAAAGAGCGCCTCAAGGTCGAAGGCAAATTGCTCGGCAACCCGCGGGGGATCGGCAGCCTCGGCGCGGTCGGCGTCAGGCAAGGTGCGGTCAAGCTCGACAGTCTCAAATACGCCGAAGGGAAGAAGGGCGGGTTCGACCCGCACGCCCGCACCGTTGACATGGATGCCGACGGGATCGACGCCGCTTTCCTCTACCCGAGCCTCGGCCTCTTCGCCGGCGCCGTCGCGGACCCCGAGCTCGCGGCCGCGAGGTGCCGCGCCTATAACCGCTGGCTCGCCGATTACTGCAAGCCTTACCCCGATCGCCTCTTCGGGGTAGCGATGCTGCCGATGCAGTCGGTCGAGCTGGCAATCGACGAGATGCGCTACGCGCGCCGAGTGCTGGGGATGCGCGGCGGGTTCTTGCGGCCGAACCCGTATCACGGCAACAAGATGATCAGCGATCCGATGTACGAGCCGTTCTGGACGATGGCCGAGGAGCTCGATTTCTCGATCGGCTTTCACGAGGGCTCGACCACCGCAATGCCGACGGTCGGCGTCGACCGCTTCGAGGGCGACCGGGCGGCGCGCCATATGATCTCGCACACGATGGAGATGATGCTGGCGGCGATGAGCGTGATCTGGGGCGGCGTCGTCGATCGTCACCCGCGGCTGCGCATCGCATTCCTCGAGTCGGGCGGCGGTTGGATCGCGCCCTGGCTCGACCGCATGGATCGGCATTTCGACGACCAGGGCTTCAACGAGACCGCCCCGAGCATGCGGCCGAGCGAGCTTTTCCAGCGCAATTGCTGGATCTCGTTCGAGCCGGTCGAGAACTCGATCGCCGTGCTCGCCGACTATATCGGCCCGCACAAGATCATGTGGGCGACCGATTA
>JBARIB010000117.1:0-3164 GCA_049799535.1 Allostellaceae bacterium
TGGGTCCGGTTCCGTTGCCGATGCTCTGGAAGTTGTCGGTCATATCGCCGATCGAGCCGTCGGCGAGGATCCGAAAGACCTGAAAGGTCCCGCTGGTATAGCTGGCCGCGAAGAGATACTGCCCCGATGGTTGCACGCTGAGGTGCGTGGTGTCTTGGCCGTTGGTCGGCACCAACGCGCCAAGGGGAGTGAGCGTCCCGTTCGCCTGATTTATCGTATAGGCACTGACGCCCCCATCGGTCATCTCGTTAACCGAGTACAGGTGCTGCAGCCCGGGATCGAGAGCGAGGTAAGACGGGTTCGGAGCCATGATGAAGGGCTGGCGCTGCAATGGGGTCAACCCGCCATTGCTCGCATTCATCCGGAACAGATAGATGCCTTTGGCCTGGCTTTGATGTGTCCCGCCGGGTGCAGTGCCCGGAAACGTGTAAGTGCCGACGTAGACGAACCGCGGCTTCGGGACCGTTCTCCTTCCCAATATACCTGCCTGCTCTGCGGCGAGTGAACCCGGCGAGACCGCGGCCAAAGCGGCGGTCGCCCCGAGCAACGGGAGAACCTGACGGCGAGTTACTGAAGCGTGCGGTCTTTCATTGCTAGTGGTGTCGTTTGACCCTGCCATTTTGTCCTCCTTGCAACTGGCTAACAGGTTGTGGCGAAACGCTCAGTCTCTGCTGAGCTTCAGGATCCAGGTGACGGTGACGACGTGGGCGCGTGATTTGTGATAAACGCGGTGTTGGGTCGGCCTTGCTGCCATGAAGGACATGGGCGAGCACGCACTTAGGCCGCCGGAGTGGCCGCCACGGCGAGCATGATGTCGGTATCCATACCGCTGGCCGACGTTTGCGCCACGGCGACCCTGAGCTTGCCATGGATCATTGGCACCTGCTCGGTCGGAACGCTGATCGAGCGGTACGACTGTTATTGGTATGGGGGTGTTTGCGCCTTCTTTTAGCCAGCATTTCTCTTCGCTCGACCTGAATGCGACGGTCGCCTTCATCGGTAGCTTCGGCGGGGCTGGTCCCGGCCGCCGGAGCCTCGGTTGCCGCGGTTACCCGCATTCCCGCTCGCACCGAATCAGGCTACCGGTTTTAGCTCAGTTACGATGAGAAGATGGCGCGAACGGTTGGATATCGACCGCCTCTCCCATCGCGATATAGCCAGCGTGGTTCGGGTGCAGATAATCCCATGGCAGCTGGGTGAACGTACTGTTCGGCAAAAACTCCGCCCGCATGTTGCCGGTCGATGGATCGAGCGTAGCGGCGTCGAAATCTTCCACGCCATCAAACAGGCCTGAGCTGCGTATGAAAGCGTTGAGTACCATCCGATTGGCGTCATGCCCCGGACCGTTGTCGCCCATGTCAACGCCGCTAATCCCCAATGCAGAAGTCAGTGTCCCGGCGTAAACCTTGATTCCCTTGGCGTGCAAGCGGCCGACGACGTTTTGGTACCCGGCAATGATCGAATCGGTCGAGGTGCCGGCCCCGATGTCGTTAATGCCCTCAAGCCAAATCACGTCGGTTAATCCCGATAGGCCCAGCACGTCCCTGTCGAGCCGGTCGACCGCAGCGGGCCCGGCTGCTGAATTTGCAACGACCGGGTTTACGACGCGATTGCCGGCAATGGCCTCGTTGACGATGCTGATTTTGTTGCCATAGGCATTGTGCAACCGGCGCGAAAGCGCATTCATCCAGCGGTCATTGACGTTGAGCGTCGAGTGGGTGCCGTCGGTGATCGAGTCGCCGAACGCGCAAACGACCACTGTATCAGCCGGGGCCATCACGTCCACCGCGTCCAGGAAGAACCACGAGGTGGTGGTGAATGCGAATGCAAAGACGTCAAGATCTCCCGTGTGATCGCCGCTGCCGGGCGCCGTCATGTACGAGGTCGTAAAAGCGCTGCTGTGATAGCTCATCGGTCCGCTGTCGCCTTCGACTGCATAGCTAACAGCCAAGTTGCGGCCTTGGAGACTTGGATCGTCGGCACCTTCCACCCATGAAAGTCTCATGCCGTCACTCCAGATTTCCTGACCGGCCGGGATCGTCACCGACTTCTTGCCGCCGAACGTCACTGGGATGACAGTACCGTCGACGAGGTTGCCCGAGTATTCCTGGAGAGCCACGGTCACTGTGCTGAAGGTAACCGGCTGGCTGCCGAAGACGTTTGAGAAGCGAAACCGCATCTTGTTGCCCCAGAGGTCGGGCTTCACAATGGAGCGGAAGGTCTGGTCGGTCGACCCGGCTGTGTTGGCGTCGGGAAACGGAAAGCCGAGATCGGGTTGAATGTTGGCGGGAGCAAAGGTCATGGGTGGACCTGGCGGAACGGGGGGAACCGGCGGAACGTATTGAAAGAAGGTTGCCGGAGCGGTGGCCCAGGTGGCGACCCAGCGTTGCCCCTGTCGGTGATCATCCGCGACCGCGATCGGAGGTCCCGCGAGTGTGGCAATGGCGAGAGTTATTGCGAATAAGCTCGCGCTCAGCCACCGAGCATTGTATGCGCGCATGGCGATTCCCCCTAGTTGTGTTGCTTTACGAAGCTCTAGATGTTAACCATTTCATACTCGCCAGTGTCAATTCTCTCTTTGCGCTGCTGATTTAAAATTAGCGCAGGAGCCAAAGCGCCGCTCGGGTGCGGCGGATCAGGGAGGTACGCAACCGATGCCGTCAACAAAGGTCTCGCCGCACAGAATATTCAGCCGGTGATCGAGGGGCGAGCCCAGCAATGGTGTGACTCGGTTCAGGAAATCGGTTGTCGCTTTGCTGCTCTGCCAGGCGGTGTAATTGTCTGGCGAATCCCAGACCTCGAGGACGGCAGCGCGGTTGGGACGGTCGAGCTGCTGCAGCGCGGTGTAGTTCAGCAACTGCCCGCTATTTGCTTTAATTGACGCATCGCCGTATCGCTCTAGCTCTTGCTGACCTCGATCGGGGTCTGCTTCCAGGACCTCTTCCAGAAAATCGACATAGGTCACGACAAATAGCGCACCGCCCGACCCGACCGTCGAAGGCAGGATGTTGCTTACCCAAGGCGTGCCGAACGATTTTACCATGCTGTACTGGCGGTCATCGATCGGACTGCCGATACAACAATTGAAGCCTGGAGGGGGAGGAGGTGGCTGGACCTGTACGGCAAACCGGAAGCCGACGCTGTGAGGTTGGGCCAAGTGCTCC
>JBARIB010000118.1:0-2956 GCA_049799535.1 Allostellaceae bacterium
TTAAGGCGCAGGTCGCTTTCGATGTGAACCAGGATCCTCGTCCGCCAAGCCAAGCGCACTGTATCGACCAGCCAGCGGTCGCCGGGCCGACCATGATCGGCGATCTTGAACCGGTTCGCGATCTGCCGTTCAAAGGCGCTCGGCTCACCTCGATCCGGCGCGGCCGAGTCGGGCACCAGCTCCAGCGTCAGCACCTCCTCCTTCTCGCCGCGGAACAGCGCGAGGATGCGGTGCGACGGCAATTTAGCCAGAGGCTCGCTGAACTCGAAATAGTCGGCGAACTTGGCGCCACCCTCCGCCTTACCGGCACGAACTCGCGAACAGAGACGGCCGCGCGACCACACGTCCTCGCGCAAGATCCCGATCAGCGTGGCGTCTTCGGCGAAACGCTCAACGAGGACCGCGCGGGCGCCTTCGAGAGCGGCGGCCGAATCCATCACTCCTTTGCTCGGTTCGACATACCGGTGAGCCACCTGCTCCGGGCTTTGCTCGGGTCTCGAGAGAAGCGCTTCTGCCAGCGGCTCGAGGCCCGCCTCGCGTGCGATTTGAGCTTTCGTCCGTCGCTTCGGCCGATAGGGCAAATAGAGATCCTCGAGCCGCGCCTTGCTGTCCGCCGCAGCGATCGCCTGCTTGAGCGCGGCGTCGAGTCTTCCTTGCTGACTGATGCTATCGAGGATCGCGGTCCGACGCTCCTCCAGCTCGCGCAGGTATCTCAGCCGTTCGTCGAGCCTACGCAGCTGGACGTCATCGAGCGCCCCGGTCGCCTCCTTGCGATAGCGGGCAACAAAGGGCACGGTCGCTCCACTGTCGAGCAACGAGATAGCGCCGGCGACCTGATGCTCGCGGACGCCCAGTTCCTCGGCGATGCGCAGGTTGATCGGCTTCATCGATCCTGAGCCATGATGGCAGCGGTTGCGCAGCCGTTTTAACGTACCCTACGAGAACGGGTCAAAAGCGCTGTCAGTTATGGGGTCTCTTTTCGGAAGGCCGCGTCACAACCCGCCTGATGTCCTCGTCGATAACATCTTCGGATACGCTAGCAACGCTGGGCGATATCATTCGCGAGCCCAAAGCCGACGTACGGCGGAAATACGAGGCAGACTCAGATGGAATGGGAGGAGGCGCTTCTTATGGCTTAGGGCGGAGAGGTACCGCCGCATTCAGCAGTCTATTATCGGCGGCAGGCCGCTCGAGCACGTCAGGTCGCGGAAGCGGTCACAACTCGGGCCATGAGGGCTCGGCTGCTCGGCGAGGCTGTTCAGTATGATCAGCTTGCCGAGGCTGATCGCGGCGGGAGAAGCGAACAAGCTATAGAATCCTAGGCCGACAACCTGGAAGGCCTCTGCCGCCTCTGTCAGAGAGCAGATCGCGCGCGCAATCGAGGACCTCGAAATGCGCCTCGGTCGGCCGCATGTCCAGGCCGTTGATCGGTAGCATGTCTTGTGGGCAAGCCGAGAACACAACGATGCAGTCCATGTCGGCGCACAATACGACATAGCTGCCGGGGGTGCTGACCGGAGGCCGGATCTCGACCCGATTGCCGTCGATCACCGGAATGTTCATGAACAGATTCAGCGGTGCCGGGGTCTCGGGCAGCGAAAAACCGAGTGCAGCCAATGCCGCCGACAGGTTATCCGTGCAGTTATCGTGGTATTCGGCGCAGCCGAGCATCTCGTAGCGCCAGCGGTCGCAGGCCGCGAAGAGTGTATCGTGGATTCCCCCCGAAGTATCCTCGACAAGGGTCAGGATCGGACGGCGCCGGTTTGTGACCAGGGCGTCGCCGATGGCTGGGATAATCCGCCCGAATGCGACGCGGCTGTGCTCCATCGACATGAACTCGCGCATGTCGTCGATATTGAAGGCCCAGGTATCGACGACCTGCTGACCCCTCGAGTTGACGACTTTGACGCGTTGCCCGCGGCGAACCTTTGCGGCTGCTCCTTTGCGGGGCGGGATCTCGATCATAACGCCTCTTCGCTCGGCCGGACGATCAACGCGTTCAGTTAAACAGTGTTAACGACACAGGTCTAGCCGAGCCCTTCTGCTGCGAAAGGCAAATTCACAGTAGAGAGTTGAGCGGCCCGAGACATAGGTGACAGATCGTACCGAGCAGGTCCCTCGTCGCCCTGGACCAAAATAGCCACGGGCCGTCACGACGCCTGCCGATCCTTGTACTGGCGCTCGAAGGCGCAACTTCCTACGGGGCATCCGCCGTGGCCAATCCGCCGGGGCACATGTCTCGCCGAGGTGCTTCAAGCACAGGAAATGGCACGGTAGCTCCCGGCGGATCGGCCCGCCTGGCTAGCTTACGACAATCCAACCAAGCGCCCGCTACGGTACAAGGAAATGGCAACTTCGTCGCTGCATCTAATCGATGGAGTGCCCCGATGCCCCAGCCGAACGACTTGAGCAGGTCCCTCGTTGCCCTCGACCAAAATAGCACGATCATTGCCGTTATCGAGATGAGCCAGTCGAGCTGGCTGGTTGCCGGGGTGCTCCCCGGCATTGAGCGTCAGCCGCGCAAGAAGCTGGAGCCGAGCCCAGAACGGTTGCTTGTCGTGCTGCATGGCTGGCGGGATGAGGCGGTCAGGGCCGGCCGCAATATTACGCGGATTGCGCCGGCTTCGGCTTCGTCACGCCTCGCCATCCACCGGGAATTTTTCCCATCTATAAAAAGGAGGATTGGCAGTTTTGCTGGCCTTTCAGCCGGTCGCCGATGGGAAAAACTCCCGCCGGCCGAAGCTGGAAACCGGGCATTCTGCCAACGATGTCAACGCGGTAGAGGCCTTATGCTGTCGCCGCTGCCGCATTTTGTTTTTCCAGAAAAATCCATCGACTAATAACCGTCTTGGTCATGACCGCTGTTCAATCTCCTGGGGTGGTGAGTATTCACCCCCTTTAATTGTCATCGGCCATCACGCAAGGGAATAATGGCTCAACGCTTATTGTGCTGCGG
>JBARIB010000119.1:0-1634 GCA_049799535.1 Allostellaceae bacterium
TCGCCGGCGACATCTGGCCGTAGCCGATCGTCGATATGGTCTCGACGCTGAAGAAGAAAGCGTCCGAAAATGCTCCGGGCCGGGCATTCGCGATTGCCGCATCGCCCAGCAGATAAAGCACCGCGAACAGAATGTTCAAACCGAGATAGACTGCGGCCAAGCCCAGCAGGAAACCCCACCAGGGCAATGTCAGCAGATGATGATAGAGATCGCCCAGCCACCGGTCGCGAAGCCCGATCGCCACCACACGGTCGCTGGGTTCCCGCTGCACGAGGCGGGTGGAAGCGCGCGGGGCGTTACCAGGAACAGCTGGCGTAGCGGCTGTCTGGTCCTTCACTCGGTCCTCCCGCTCGTTGAATTCTTCAAGCGGTTCGATGGGTTGGTGACGCCGGTGGCGGCGACCGCCCCTTTCCCGCACAACCATAATCCAAATCGTGACGAACGCCCCGTCATGGTCAATGGTAAGCCAGCGCCGTACGCGGAGCAGTTGTTCTTCGCCGGGCTCGCCAGCCTGTCAGATCTGCCGGCAACCGGTACGGATAAGATGGCTCCGGCAGGTTGCTTCGGCAGATACAATTATAGGTGGTATCGCTAGTCTATGTCTGACGATTGAGCCGGCGCTGACCCGCGCCATCCAGCAGCTCGAGGAAGAGCTCGGCGGGCTGTTGCTGCGGCGCGAGCGCAAGCTGACCCATCTGACCGATTTCGGCCGGCTCATCGAGCCGCACTTGCGCCAGCTGTTCGCCGATGCAGAGGCGGCCAAGACGACGGCGAAGCGTTTTTTGAGCCTGCAGCAGGCGCAGATTCGCCTGGGCATCATGTGCACTGTCGGACCGGCGCGCTTCATGGGCTTTCTCGCGAGCTTTCACAGCGGCAATCCCGGTTGCGAGATCACCCTCGTCGAGGGCGCGCCGGCAGGGCTCTCGGATATGTTGCTGCAAGGCGAGCTGGACCTCGCGGTGATGGCCCAGCCGGGGCCGTTCAACGAGCGGCTCGACATGCTGCCGCTTTACTGCGAGCGCTTCTGCATCGCGTTTCCGACCGGCCATCGGCTCGAGCAGAAAAACCGTGTCGAAGTTGGCGACGTCGCGGGCGAGACCTATCTGCGCCGCATCAATTGCGAGTACCGCGATTATCTTGCAGAGCCTGCGGGAGCGCGGCCTCGGTGTGCGCGTCGGGTTTCAGAGCGAGCGCGAGGATTGGATCCAGATGATGGTCGCGGCCGGGTTCGGGGTCTGCTTTCTACCCGAGTTCTCGCCGACTATTCCCGGGGTGCGCACGGAGCCCGTAACTGATTCCGAGGTCACCAGTGATGTCTCACTGGTTTCGATGTCGGGCCGGCGTTTCTCCCCCGCCGTGATGACGTTTGTCCGCGCGATCCGATCGCACGACTGGTCGAAAGGCAGTGAGCCGACCGCCGAGTAAGCGGCCGGCTCTCTCCCAGCCCGAGCTTACGAGGCGCTCGCGAGGTTACCGGCCAGCAGTTTGACTTTGCGCTGCAATGCATCGATGAGACCGTCGAACCCGTCACGCCGCAGGATCGCTCCGAATTCCGAGCGCTGCGTCGCCAACTGGCTGATCGCGCCGTCGAGATAGACGTCCGAAATCTGCCAGGCGCCATCATTCTGACGCAT
>JBARIB010000120.1:0-17592 GCA_049799535.1 Allostellaceae bacterium
ACGCGCTCGCGCGAGGCCCCGCCGATCAGATTGTAGACCGGCAACCCGGCGCGTTTGCCGATGATGTCCCAGGAGGCGATTTCGATCGCGCTCCACGCCGCCATCAATTCCAGCGATATGCGGCGGATCGCGAAATCCTCGAACATAATCTGGCCGGTATGCCGGATGTTAAAGGCGCTGCGGCCGATCAGATGTGGCGCCATCGCCTCTATGCAATCCGCAACGACCTTTTCCTTGCCGTGCGTGACATAAGCCTCGCCCCAGCCGTAGAGCCCGTCCTCGGTCTCGACGCGGCAGAACAAGAGATCCTTCGAGCTGGCGGTCCCGAGGATGAAGGTTTCGACGCGCGCGATTTTCATGTCCCCTCCGGCGATGGCTCAGCTCAACAACGCAGCGGGTTGGCTGTCCAGTGCCTCGCGAATGGCGCGGGCCAGGGTCTGCAGCTGATAGGGTTTGCGCACAAGCGGCAATCCGGCTTCCAAGGTGTGCAGAGCCTTTGCATAGCCGCTCGTCAGCAGCACGGCGACGTCCGGGTATTCCTCTTTGACGCGCCGTGCGAGCCCTAAGCCATCGAGCTCGCCGGGCATCACGATATCGGTGAAGACCAGGTCGATAGTCTTGCCCGAAGCGAGGAAATTCAAAGCCGCGGCGGCGGATTCGACATAAACCACGCGGTAGCCGAGCTGATCCAGCAACAGCCCGGCCACTTCCTGGACCTCGGGATTATCCTCAACGACCAGAACGGTTTCACACCCTCGCGGTGGATGGCTCTCGATGATCGACTCCTCACTGAGCCGCTGATGGCTTCGCGGCAGATAGATTGTTACGGCGGTGCCCTCGCCGACTCGGCTCGTGATCGTCACCGTGCCGCCCGACTGGCGCGTCAGACCATAGACTTGCGACAGCCCCAATCCGGTTCCTTTGCCGAGCTCCTTGGTCGTGAAGAATGGCTCGAATACATTCGGTAAGATTTCATGCTCTATACCGCAGCCGGTGTCAGCCACGGTCAGGGCTACGAACTCTCCGCACAAGCCTTCCGGCGTGTCCTCCGGTCGTAGCCGCGTGTTCTTAACCGAGATCGTGATCGTTCCCCCGTCCGGCATCGCATCACGAGCATTGACGACGAGATTGATCAAGCCGAGTTCCAACTCATGAACGTCCACGGCGACCGGCCAGATGTTACGCCCGATATCGATCATCAGCTCGATATCGCCGCGCGCCGAGCTCGCCAGCAGATCGCGAAACGAAGCAAGGCGCTGGCGCAAGCTGATTACGCTGGGGTTCAACGACTGGCGCCGGGAAAAGGCCAGCAACTGCCGGGTCAAAGTCTCGCCCCGGGCGGCGGCGGTCTCAATGGCCTCAATCGCGCGTAACTTCTTTGCGTCGCGCACCCGCTGCTTCAGCAGCTGTGCATTGCCGCTCATCACCATGATCATATTGTTGAAGTCGTGCGCTATACCGCCCGTCAGTTGGCCTAGCGCCTCCATCTTTTGGGATTGGGCGAGCTGCTCCTGAGCGCGCCGCAATTTCGCCTCCGCCTCTCGGCGCTCAGTGATGTCGCGAGTGATCTTCGCGAAACCGATGAGCTTTCCCTCCTCGTCGTGGATCGCATCGATCACAACGCTAGCGAAAAACAGCGATCCGTCCTTGCGGACTCGCCAGCCCTCCGCAGCGTAAGTGCTGGATATAGCGGCGGTCCTAAGCGCTTGTTCGGGTGCGCCTGCCTCGCGGTCCCCGACTGTGTAGAAGCAGGAAAAATGTTTGCCGACGATTTCAGATTCGGCATAGCCCTTGATGCGCTGCGCGCCTGCATTCCAGCCCGAGACGATCCCGTGCGAATCCAGTCTGATCAGGGCGTAATCGGTGACGGCCTCGGCAAAAAGCCGAAACTGCCGTTCGCTCTCGCGCAGCGCCTCGAGGGCCAATTTCTCGGTCGTGATATGACGGCCGATGATATAGATCGATCCGTTCTCCGCCGTCATCGTCCAGTAGATCCACCGCCAGGATCCGTCCTTGTGGCGGAAACGGTTCTCCATACGTACGGTCGGAACACCTTCGGCAAGCCGCCTGCGGCCGGCCGTCGAATACGCCGCGTCGTCGGGATGCCGCAGCTCGCTGACGTGCATCCTTTTGATCTCGTCCTCGCTCCAGCCGAGGAGGTTGGTCCAGGCCGGGTTAACGCTGGTAAAGTATCCATCGAAGTTGGATACCCCCAGCAGATCCTCGGAAACATGCCAGATGCGGTCGCGCTCGCGGATGCGCAGGGCAATTTCCGCTTCCAGCCGATCGTTGAGGACGCGTAGCGCTTCCTCTTTGCGGACGCGTTCGGTCGTCTCGATACAGGCGGTCAAAACGCCGCCGATGCCGTGCGGCGCGCTCTGATCCGGGATCGGGCTATAGCTGATTGTAAATCGCGCGTTCTCGATGCTCGTGTCGTGCCGCCGGACCCGCCACGGGTGGTCCACGGCAAAGAAGGCTTCGCGCTCGCCGCGCAGGATCGCTTCGTTCAAGGGGCCGAGCTCGGAATAAATCTCCCACCACACCTCGCGCAACGGACGCCCGAAGGCTTCGGGATGCTTGTCGCCCAGGATAGGGCGGTAGGCGTCATTGTAGATGAGGATCAGCTCGGGTCCCCAACGGATGGCCATCGGAAATCCCGAAGCAAGGATCATCGCGACGGCAATTTCGAGGCTTTGCGGCCAACCTTCCCGGCTGCCCAGCGGTGTGCTCGACCAGTCCATTTTGCGGAACCGACGCGCCATCTCTCCGGGCCGGTCGGCAGGAATGAGGATTGTCATCGTGTCCGGTTGTTATCTTATCCCGAACTTAGGACCCGGTAGGACACACGGGAAACCCGGTAATGTCCAGAGCCGGTTGCCGTGCTAGAATTCGGCCTCGATCGGAAGCTCGTCCTTCTTGAGGGAGTTCACGGCTATGAAGACCTTTGTTCGCTGCGGCCAACTCTTCACAGGACGGGAGGATGACGCCCGCGCCGACGAGCTTGTCGTATTCGACGATCGCGGCGTGATCGACTATGTCGGGCCGGAAGCAGGCTCGCCGCAGCGCCGCCGGGGGGACCGGACACTCGATTATTCGCAATGCTTTGTGATGCCCGGGCTCATCGACGTCCACACCCACCTCGCCTATGGCAACGCCAAAAGTGAAGAGGATATCGACCTCTACAGCCCGCTTGAGTTTCGCACTTTGCGCGGCATGTTTTTCGCGCAAAAGGTCGCCGCCGCCGGCTTTACTGCGATCTGCTCTCCGGGCGATGCCGGCCAGATCAGCCTGTCGATCCGCAACGCGATCCGCGCCGGCCTGTTCGAAGGCCCGCGCGTTATGGCGGCGGGACGTTATCTGACCACTCATCAGGGTCTGACCGATTGGTACCCGACGTGGATCGGTGCCCCCGAAACATCGATCGGGAAGCTGGTAACAAATAACGCAGAAGCGATTGAAGAGATCCGCCGTCAAGTAAAGGACGGTGTCGACTGCATTAAAATCGCCCTCGACGGGATCCAGCGGCGCGACAACGGCGAGCTCATTGCGGCCTTCACGCAGGAAGAGACCGACATCATGGTTCGCGAGATCCATCGCCTCGGCAAGAGGGCGATCGCACACGCGCGCGGCCGCGAGGCAACTCTTTATGCCGCTCGGGCGGGAGTCGATCTGATCTTCCACGCCAACCACCTCGACGAAGAGTCCATCGAGGCGATGCGGGAGACCGGCAGCGCGATCGGCCCGACCCTCACTCACCCGCGCAACACCGCCGATTTCACGCAGCCGCACGAGCCCGCCTACCTCAAGGGCCGGCCCGACCATGCCCGGCGCGAATACGAGATCGGCTGCGCCAATTGGAAGAAGGCGCGCGCTGCCGGCGTGCCGCTGCTGACCGGGACGGACACGGGTTTTGCGGTCACCCCTTATGGTGAGTGGAATGCCCGCGAGCTCGAGCTTTTCGTCGAGGATCTCGCCTTTACCCCAGCCGCCGCATTGCGGACGGCTACCGAGGTCAATGCAGGGTTCATGACCGAAAGCAACCGCATCGGCGCATTGGAGCCCGGCCGCGCCGCCGATTTCATCGCGATCGACGCCTCGCCGCTCGCCGACATCCGTGTATTGCAGGACCAGAGCCGCCTGCGTGCAGTCTACATCGCCGGCAAAGAGGTCCGCATCCCCGACCGGCCTTACGACCCTCGGCAGGTTACCGACTTCGCGCTGTCGAACTGGACCGATCTCTATACCCGGGCGCGGGTGGCCGAACTGCGGCGGCAGCGGCCGAGCCTCGCCGCCGCTGAATAGCAGGCCAGGCAATGAATGCGGGCGTGATCGGCGGGGCGATGCTGCCACACGCCCCGCAATTCTTCACGATGCCGCCGACCGAGGATCGCGGGACGGTCGAGCGGGTCAAGGCGGTGGCGGCAGAGATCGGCAGCAGGCTCAAGGCCATGTCGCCCGATCTGTGGATCATCTTTTCCAACGACCATGCCGAGCAGTTTTTCCATGTCTCGGCTCCGCCCTTCACAATCCATGTCGGGGGCGAGGCCACCGGGGCGTTTGCCGGCCACGAATTTCGCTGGAAGGTCCGGAGCGAAATCGGCGTCGAGCTTGTCAGGCAAATGTATCGGCAGGGGTTCGATCCGGCGTTCACCAGTGTAGCCAAGATCGACTACGCGATGGGAATTCCGCTTACTCACCTTGGCGTCGAGGGCCACGTGCTGCCGATTTACGTCAACGCCTATCTCCCGCCGCAACCGACGATGGAGCGCTGTTATGTGTTCGGCCAGGCGGTGGCGCGGATCGTCACTACGCTCGGGCTGAGGACCGCGGTCGTGGCGAGCGGCGGCATGTCGCATTTTCCCGGCACCGAGCGCTATTCGTATCCCGAGCTCGACTGGGACAGGGCGGTCCTCGAGCAGCTCGCCACAGGCAATCTAAAATCGCTGATCGGCTGGGACGAAGAGACGCTCGATGAAGCCGGCAATGTCGAATTGCGCTGCTGGGCGGCAGCTGCGGGCGCGCTCGGCGACCGCAAGCCCGATATCGTCTCGATGGAGCCGAGCTGGCACCACAACTACGCCTCGCTGGGGTGGTTTGCGGCACGGCCCGAACGTCGTGATCCGCACTATCCTTCGATCAAGCCGGAGCTGGTCGAGCTGACCTCGGCCCTGCATGGGCTCGCGCATGACGCAACGATCCGCGGTGAGTATCTGGCCGATGCTGCGGGTTATGCCGACCGTTTCCGGCTCACGCCGCCGCAGCGCGCCGCGCTTCTCGCCTTGGATACCTCGGCCATCGTCGCTATGGGCGCGCACCCGCTCGTCGCCTTTCTCGCCAATATGCAGATCGAGCGCGACCGCCGCGGCTGACCCCCTGATCGGCTCTATGACAGGCTGCTTACGTTCAAGACCGCGACAGGGCGGCTGAGGCCCTTCAATTCGATGTTGCCGAGCAGCTCGAGGTCGGCGAGCTCGCCAAGTGCGGCTGCCACACGCTGGGTCACGAGGATTTGGTTATCCCTCGCTTCGGTACAGAGGCGAGCGGCAAGATTGGTAACAGTGCCGATGGCGGTGTAGTCGGAGCGACCCTCGAAACCGATCTGCCCGAGGGTGGCGTAGCCTTGGGCAATGCCGACACCAAAGCCGATCTCGTGCCCTCGGGCAGCCCATGACCGAGTGAGCAAGGCAGCGGCATCCCGCATCTCGACCGCCAGGCGGACGGCACGCAAAGCAGGATCGGGGCAGGGCACCGGGTCGTTAAAGATTACCATCAGACCATCGCCGGTAAAGCTGTCGATCATTCCCTCGTAGCGATGGATCAATGGCCCAAGCGCGGCGTGATATTCGCGCAGGACCGCCATTAAGTCCTCGGGCTCGGCAGTTTCGGCAAAGGCGGTAAAGCCGCGCATGTCGCAAAACAGCACAACAATCTCGCGCCGATGGTTTTCGAGTATCGCCTCACCTCCTGAGGAGACGATGGTCTCGACGATTTGCGGCGGGAGGAAGCGCTTCAGCCGGCCGATCCGCTCGATCTCGGAAACCTGTGCCGCGACCCGCTGTTCGAGCGTCTTGTTCAACGCAGCGAGTTCGCCCGCCTGATCCTCGAGCCGCTGCGCCTGCCCATGAACGGTGTCGTGGAGCGATTTGATGCGCAGCATCGCGCGCACCCGCGCCGACAGCGCGGCTTGGTCGACGGGCTTGGTCAGGTAATCGTCGCCGCCGCTTTCCAATCCCGCGATTACATCCTTTCCGTCCGCCTTGGCGGTGACCAGGATCACCGGAATGAAGGGGAGCTTAGGATCGGCCTTAAGCAGCTTCATCGTCTCGATGCCGTCCATCTTGGGCATCATAATGTCGAGCAGCACCAGATCGGGCAGCAGCTCGCGCGTCTTTTCAACGGCCTCGACCCCGTCTCTCGCCGTCACGACCTCGTAGCCTTGGCTTTCGAGCCGCATCTGCAGGATCTCGACATTGTCCGGAACGTCATCGACCACGAGGATCAGTGGCGGATCGCGCATGCTTCCCCCGGAGGTAACTCATCACCGCAAAGGATAAGGATTACATGCAAAGGACCGGAGCATCGGCTTTCGGCTGCACCCGCGCGAGGCAGGGATTCGTGCCGGCAGCAAGATGGACCTCGGCTATTCCGCGCGGGAATGACGGGATCACTTCCCGCCGATCTGCCGGGTCCATTTCTCGAGCGCTACAAGCATGTCGCGGATGAAACCGCGTGCCGCCTCGTCGGTCAAACGCCCCTGCTGGTCGAATTTGGTTTGAGCCTGGCCGATCAACACCTCGGGCTTATTGATCGGATGCATGTCGAGAAAGACGCAGCTGCGGCGCAGATCGTATTGCGCCCGCGCCGAGCCAGCCGTGCCGGCGGCTGCGCCCATGATCGCCACCGGCTTGCCGGCGAAAGGCTGGTCGGGCGGGCGCGAGGCCCAGTCGATCGCGTTTTTCAGCACGCCTGGCATGGAATAGTTGTATTCGGGCGTCACAAACAGCAGCGCATCCGCCGCCGCGATCTGGCCCCGCAGCCGCTCGACCGGTGGCGGGAACCCTAGGGCCCGCACGTCTTCGTTATAGAGAGGGATCGAGCCGATATCGGCCGTCTCGATCGTCATGCCGGGCGGCTTCAGTTCGATCGCGACGCGTAGTGCCGCCTTATTGTACGATCCCGCACGCAGGCTGCCGCAAATAGCCAGAACGCTGATACCTCTCTGTTCGCTCATCGGCCTCTCCGCTTGTCTCAAGGTGGGCCCGATCCGGCTTGTGCCGCCGACCCGATGGATTTAAACAGCGTAATTAGGTAGCGAAACCCGTTGGGGTTGTCAGGGAGGAAACATCATGGCGCGTGTCGACCGGCGTAGGCTATTGAAACTTTCCGGGGTCGGCGCCATCGCGGCGAGCACCGGCGGAATCGCCGGAATTCTGGCTTCGGGGCGAGCGCCCGCCTATGCCCAGGCGACGAGCATCCACTGGGTGCGCTGGTCCGATTTCGTGCCGGCCTCCGACAAGGTTCTGCGTGAAAAAATCGTGCCCGAGGGCGAGAAGGCGCTCGGCATGAAGATCCGCCTCGAGACGATCAACGCCAACGACATCCAGGCGCGTGTCACCTCCGCGATCCAGTCGGGCAACGGCCCCGACATCATCATGGCACTCAATAACTGGCCGCAACTCTATGCCACCAGCCTCGCCGACGTCAGCGACGTCACCGATGAGATCGGCAGGGCGCAGGGAGGCTATTACGACATGTGCAAGGCCGTCGGCATCTATCAGGGAAAATGGATTGGGGTTCCGTGGGCGATTGGCGGCGGCCTCGTCGCCTATCGCAAATCGTGGCTCGCCGAGGTGGGCTACGAAAAATTCCCGGTGACCTGGGACCAGTGGCATGACGCCGGCAAGAAATTGAAAGCCAAAGGCCGTCCGATCGGACAGACGCTCGGCCACACCTTCGGCGACGCGCCCGGCTTCTGGTACCCCTATCTGTGGTCCTGGGGCGGCAAGGAGGTCGAGGCCGACGGCAAGACCGTCGTGCTGAACACGAAAGAAACTGTCGAGTCGGTCAAGTTCGCGATCGCCTTGTGGAACGATTGCTGCGATCCGGGTGGGCTTGCTTGGGACGACAGCAGCAACAACCGCGCGTTTCTAGCGGGCACGATCAGCCTGACCAACAACGGCGCCTCGATCTACCTCGAAGCAAAGAAAAAGCCGGACTCGTACCTCACTGAGAGCGGCAAGCCGATGAAGGACGACATCCTTCACGCGCCGCTCGGCACCGGCGCCGCCGGGCATTTCGCAATGCCCGGCCCGTTCATCCACATGGTCATGGGCTACTCAAAGAATCAGAAGGCTGCCAAGGATTTCCTGCGTTGGGTTAATTCGAAGCCGGTGTTCGAGGAATGGTTTACATCGCAGCAGGGCTACACCTCCGGCGCCACCCGGGCCTGGGAGGAAGATCCGGTGTGGGATGTCGACCCGGTGCTCCGGCCGTTCAGGGATCTGCCGAACAGCGGGCGGCTCGCGGGCTATGCCGGGCCGCCGAACCAGAAAGCTGCCGAGGTTCAGACCAAGTACATCATTGTCGACATGTACGCCAAGGCGGTGCAGGGCATGAAGCCCGAAGACTCGGTCAAATGGGCGCATGAAGAACTGGGAAAAATTTACGCCTGATTAGAAATTTGCTTGTGGCGGAGACCGCGCAATGAGCTTTACTACCCTTGCCGCCCCGCGCGCCTATGCCGGCTCTCCGAAACGCGGGCCAGTAACGCGGCTGCTCGAAGACGAACGCTGGTTGGCCCTCACACTGCTATTACCGACAGTCGTTCTATTGGGGCTCTTTATCGCCTATCCATTCGTCAAGGGTGTGGAGCTGTCGGTCACCGACACCAGAGTCGGGGTGCCCGGTCATTTTGTCGGGTTGCAGAATTTCCAGCAGGTGTGGAACGACGACATTTTCCACGTCGCCGTCTGGAACACCTGCGTCTACACAGCCGTGACCACAGTCTTCAAGCTCGCGCTGGGCCTGTGGCTGGCACTGTTGCTTAACAACAATTTCAAGGGCAAGGCGTTCACCCGCGCCTTCATCCTGTTGCCCTTCATCATCCCGACGGTGCTGTCGACCCTCGCCTGGAAATGGATGTTCGACCCCACCTTCAGCGTCATCAATTGGGGACTCTTTCGGCTTGGCCTGATCAATAGCCGGATCAATTGGCTCGGCGATCCGAACCTGGCGCTGATCTCGGTGATTATCGTCAACGTTTGGCGCGGCGTGCCGTTCTACGCGATCAGCCTGCTGGCCGGTTTGCAGACAATCAGCCCCGAATTGCACGAGGCTGCAGCAATAGACGGCGCCAGAGCTTGGCAGCGCTTTTGGCATGTGACTTGGCCGCTGCTTTTGCCGGTAACTCTGGTGATCGTGCTGTTCTCGGTGATCCAGACTTTTGCGGACTTCCAGCTCGTCTACGTGCTGACAGGCGGCGGACCGGCGAACGCGACCCAGCTTTTCGCTACCTACGCCTACCAGATCGGCATCGGCACCGGTCTCTTGAGTCAAGGCGCGACGATCTCGCTCGCGGTTTTCCCGGTGCTGTTGCTCGTCGTCATTGTGCAGCTGCTGTACATCCGCCGGGTGGAGACCCTCTGAACGATGATCGAGGGCGCGATTTGGCGGCGCTGGGTCTTCTTCTATTTCCCGCTGACAGCCTTCATCGTCGCGCTGTTGTTCCCGTTCTACTGGATGGTCATCACCGCCATCCGGCCGGACAGCGAGCTCTATCGGCCGTGGAACGCTCCCAATTATGCGCCGTTCTGGACCTCGCATCCGACTCTGGAGCACATCACGGATCTGCTGACCGGGACGCTGTTCAGTACCTGGATGCTGAACACGATGATCATCTCCCTCGCCGCCACGGCGATCTCGCTGTTCTGCGGCCTGCTCGCCGGATACGCGCTGTCGCGATTGAAGTTTCCGTTTGCCGGCAGTTTGGGCACGATGATCTTTATCACCTATCTGGTACCGCAGACCCTGTTGTTCATTCCGCTCGCCGACATCATCCGGAACTTTCGCCTCGGCGACACGCCGTGGGCATTGATCCTGACTTATCCGACGTTTCTGATTCCGTTCTGCACTTGGCTGATGATGGGCTATTTCAAGTCTATCCCCAAGGAACTGGAAGAGTGCGCCCGCATCGACGGGGCCACGCGCTGGAAGGCGATGGTCTACATCATCTTTCCGATTGCCGTGCCCGGCATACTTTCGGCCGGGATCTTTGCATTCACCTTGTCCTGGAACGAGTTTATTTACGCCCTGGTCTTCCTCTCCTCGCCGGAGGAGAAGACGGTGCCCGTCGGGGTAACTTCAGAGCTGATCCGCGGCGACGTGTTCTACTGGGGTGAGCTGATGGCCGGAGCGCTGCTGGGCTCGATCCCGGTCGCGTTCGTCTACTCCTTCTTTGTCGAGCACTACGTCGCCAGCCTGACCGGGTCGGTCAAGGGATAGCATCACGACGCGAGAGAGCGATGGCAGAGGTCCACATCCAGAGCTTGAACAAGAAGTTCGACGAAGTTCATGCCGTCAAGGACGTTAATCTCGGTATCCGCGACAAGGAGTTCATGGTCCTCGTCGGGCCGTCCGGTTGCGGCAAGACAACGACTCTCAGAATGGTGGCCGGGCTCGAATCGATCACCTCCGGCCGCATCCTGATCGACGACAAGGTCATCAACGACCTGCCGCCGATGGACCGCGACATCGCGATGGTGTTTCAGAATTACGCGCTCTATCCGCATATGAGTGTCTACGACAACATGGCCTTTGGCCTGAAGATGCGTAAGTTCGACCGCGCCGACATCGCTAAACGCGTGCAGGAGGCGGCCGAAATCCTCGGCATTCAGGAGCTTCTCAAACGCAAGCCGCGGCAGCTCTCCGGCGGTCAGCGGCAGCGCGTCGCCCTCGGGCGCGCGATCGTGCGCCATCCGCAGGTCTTTCTGTTCGACGAGCCGCTCTCGAACCTTGACGCCAAACTGCGCGTGCAGATGCGCGTCGAGCTCAGGAAATTGCACGACCGGCTCGGTACGACCGCGATCTATGTGACCCATGACCAGGTTGAGGCGATGACCTTGGGTGATCGGGTCGTCGTCATGAAAGACGGTTTTGTTCAGCAGGTCGGCGAGCCGCTGGAGCTCTACAACGAGCCAGCCAACCGCTTTGTCGCCGGTTTCCTCGGCTCTCCGGCGATGAACTTTGCCACCGTCAAAGTCAGCCAAGACAATGGCGCGATCTGGGCTGCCAATATCGGCATGAAGATTAAGGCCCCGCCCGAATGTGCAGACCGGCTCGGCCGCTTTGTCGGAAAAGAGGTAACGTTAGGGATCCGGCCGGAAGATCTGCATGTGGCCTCGGCGGGGGATCCGGCGGAACTCGGTTTTGATGTCGTGGTCGAGGTAGTCGAGAAGCTTGGCTCCGAAATTCTGTTGGACGTGGCAGTCGGCTCGGACACGATGGTGGCCTCTGTCGAGCCCAGTGTTCGCGCCAATATTCGTGACCGCATGCGTCTAACGCTGAACCCGGACCGGCTGCATTTTTTCGATAGGTCGTCGGAAATGGCTATCTGAACGGATAAGGCGGGAGGGCAGGCGCATGCAGAAACACATAGGATCGTTGTGCGCCGCAGGGTTTTTCGGCCTCCTCGCTGTCGCGAATGCGCAAACGCCGCCACCTGGGGCGGCTGGAACGCCATATGACGGTAAATATCGGCTTGTTTCCTCGGCGACAGTAAATGCAACATACACGACGCGGAAAGGGCAGACCGCGCCATGCCCGGCTCGGCGCGCCGGGCCGCTCCACATCGTAAAGGGCCAGGTGCGGTATACCAGTGCCACCGGTTATCGGGTCAGAGGGGCCGTCGGGTCCCAGGGCGAGCTGGCGATGCGAGCTGAGGCGCCCAGTAAATGGGGGAGCCAGCCAATCGACATAAGCGTCAATGGCAGCATCGACGGCGCCGGCACTGTACGCGCCCGCCAACTGAGTCATTCTTGCAGTTATGATTTCGTCTGGCAGAAAGAGCCTCGGTAAAGCAAAGGGGTGATGATGCAGTTCATGAAGCGTCGCCGGCTTTTACAACTTTCCGGCATTGGCGCATTGACCGCCGCGGGCGGCGGGCTAGCCGGCATTCTGGCCTCGGGACGGGCGCCGGCATATGCTCAGGGCACAACGCTGCATTGGGTCAGGGGGTCCGATTATGTGCCGGTCTCCGACCAGATGCTTAGAACGAAGATTCTCGAGCAGTGCCAAAAGGACCTCGGTATCAAGTTTAACCTCGAAACCGTGGACGGCCTGACGATCCAGGCCCGGGTCACTTCCGCCGTCTCGTCCGGCACCGGTCCTGACATCATCAGCTCGATCAATAATTGGGCCCAGCTCTATGCTGAGAGCGTCGCCGATGTCAGCGACATCGCCGAGGAAATCGGCAAGGCGCAGGGCGGCTATTACGAAACCTCCAAGGCAATCGCCTTTGACGGAAAGAAGTGGCTCGCCGTCCCGAATACAATTGTCGGCCTGCAGATCGCCAACCGCGCCTCGTGGTGGAACGAAATCGGCTATGGGCCGGAAAAATATCCGGAAACCTGGGAGCAATGGCGCGCGGCCGGCAAAAAGCTGAAGGCGCAAGGGCATCCGCTCGGCCAGACATTGGCGCACGCCTTTGGCGACGCGAACGCGTTCTGGTACCCGTATCTCTGGTCATGGGGTGGCAAGGAAGTCGAAGCCGATGGCAAGACGGTTGTGTTGAATAGTCCCGGAACGCTCGAGTCGGTTAAGTTCGCGGTCGGGTTCTGGAAGGACGCCTGCGACGACGGCGGCTTCGCCTGGGACGATTCCGGCAACAACCGCGCGTTCCTCTCCGGCACAATCGCGGCGACCAATAATGGAGCCTCAATCTATATCGAGGCCAAGAAGAAGCCCGATTCATATAGGACTGCAGACAACAAACCGCTCAAGGACGACATCTTTCACACCCCGCTGCCCAAGGGGCCGGCCGGCCAGTTCAGCTATCACGTGCCGTTCGCCGACATGGTCATGGGCTATGGCAAGAACCAGAAAGCGGCGAAGGACTTCCTGCGCTGGTTCCACACCGAGAAAATCTACGAGCAATGGTGGGTCACGCAGCAAGGCTTCTCGGTCGGCCCGACCAAGATGTGGGAGAACCACAAGCTGTGGCAGGAAGACCCGATCATGCTGCCATTCCGCACCGCAGCCGAGAGCGGCCGTTTCGCCGGCTATGCCGGGCCGTCCACCCGCAAGGCCGCCGAAGTGATCTCGAAGTATATCATTTCCGACATGTACGCGAAGGCGGTGCAGGGCATCGCGCCGGAAGACGCGGTGAAATGGGCGCACGGCGAACTGGTGAAGATCTACGTTTGACCGGCGGTTTACTCCACGGATGGATTAGGCAGCTGAAAGGCGTCAACCGGAGGCTGCCCAGCGCGATTGCAACGGCCGAGACACCTCTTCCGGCAACGGCAACCCCTTGGTCTCGGGAAGGAACGGCGCCGCCACGACCCCGAGGATGAAGAACAGACCGACGAGCGTCGCCGCAGGGCCATAGCCGCCGAGCCCAACGATCAAAGTGCCGGCGATCAGCGGGCCGACACAGGAGATCCAGCGCGGCGCGTTGAAGCAGAAAGCGACGGCGGTCCCGCGCATGCGTGTCGGGAACAGTTCGGGCAGCCACACCGGCGCCCAAGCCCAGATCCCGCCGGTGAAGAAGCCGAAGACCGTCACCGCGGCGAGAAGCGCGGCCATACTGTGCGCCCACATATAGACGACCGGCGTCAAGATCAGGCACATCGCATACCAGATCATCGCCGTCGGCTTGCGACCGATCCAATCGGCGCAGAAGCCCAGGCTGATGAAGCCGAATATGGCGACGCCGGTGCCGAGGAGCCCGGCCACCGCGGAATAAAACGGCGCCGACAGCCCCGCCTTGGCGGCGACCGTGCCGACATAGGTCGGAACAAAGGTGGCGACGCCCCAGAACCCGAACGTCACCGACAGCATCATCAGAAACGCTGGGATGAGCCGCCGGCGCACGCTGCGGTCGAGAAACATGTCGGTGACCGTGAAGCGGGTCAGCGCTACGTTTTCGCCCTCGAGCGCGGCGCCGCTGCGCTGCTGCGCCTGCGCGGCACGCCGGCGCTCGCTCGCCTCCTCCCAGCGCGTCGATTCCGGCATGCTGCGCCGGATCCAAAACACGAGCAGGGCCGGCAAGACGCCGACCAGATACATCCAGCGCCAGGCGTTGGGTCCCATGCCGCCGATCAACAGCCACACCCCGGAAGCGAGGAAGCTGCCGATCCCGGCGCCGCTCTGCAGCAATCCGCCGCCCTTGCCACGCGCATGGTCGGGCCACAATTCGGAGACCAGCGACGCCCCCGTCACCCATTCCGAGCCGATCCCGACGCCGACGAGGAAGCGCAGTACCGCGAAGGACTGCCAATTCCAGGCGAAAGCGCTCAATGCCGTGGTCAGCGAGTAGGCGAGGATCGCCAGCATCATCGTCCGCTTGCGGCCGATGTAATCGGCGATGATGCCGCCAATCACCCCGCCGGTGGCCCAGCCGAACACTGTCGTCGCGAGGACATAGCCGGCGTAGCGGGGGATCTGAGAGTACTGCGCCGCCTCGAGCAGCTGGTGCAAGGCGAAACCGACGGTCAGGAACAGCGCGTAGATTTCGAACCCGTCGAACAGCCAACCAAGATTGGAAGCCAAGAGCACCCGCCACTGCTCGCGATTGAGCGAGCGGTACCATGGTTGGGAACCGGTTGTGACGCTGTTGTCCATCGCGTTCCCTCCTGTTCTCGCTTGTTGCCCAGTCCATGAGCGGCAGGGCATGTTCGTTAGGGTTGTGCGAAGTATACTCTCGCGGCAGCAACGCGCAATATGGCCGCGGGTGACCCAACCCTTGCGAGATGAGAAATTTGCGCGCTCAGCGCTCGATGATGATGTCGACCCGGCGGTTGTAGACCGTGGGATCGCTCGACCCGGTCTGCCCGATCGGCTCTTGTCGGATCATCGTCCTCGCGATGCCGTCGGCCTCAAGCTGGTCTGTCACAATCGAGCTGCGGGTCTGCGCCAGATATTTGTTTGTTTCGGGCGTTCCGGTGGCGCTCGCGCGCGCCTGGACGACGATTGTCTTGGCACCGGTTTCACGCGCATGTTTCGCGGCGTTGGCAATAACGTTCTTGGCCTCGTCCGAGAGGTTCGCGCTGAATTCGTCAAAATATACGAGGAAGCGGGGAATCTCGCGGGTTCCCGTAGTCGGCGGCGTCTGAGCACTCGCCGCAGCGGCCACCACGAGCGCCGGCAATAGCATCGTCAATCGGCACCATTTCAAGAGTCGAGAAATCATTTCATTGCTCCAGGAGGATCGGATCGGGCTAAGCCAAGAATATGACGTCAAAAGTCACGCTCGACTCACACCAATTCTGCGGAAATCGCCTCTTAACACGAGGCCTGCTGCACAGCAATCCGGTCAAGCCGGGCCTACGCTTTACCAGCGGCGTCTCCGCACAACCTCTTGTTCCGCCATTTCCGCCTCGCCCAGCCACGACAACAGCAAGGTGTAGGCGACCGCGAGTACGACAGGTCCGAGAAAGATCCCGACCAAGCCAAATGCGATGAGCCCGCCGATCACCCCGGCCAACAACAGCAAAAATGGCAGGTGGACGCCCTTCCGGATCAGTAAAGGGCGCACAATGCTGTCGACGGTGCTGAGCAGAACGCTCCAAACGAGGAGAAAAGTGCCCCAACCCGTCTGGCCGCTCCAATAGAGCCAAATCACCGCCGGGACGAGAACCGGCAAGGGCCCGAGCTGTGCAATGCACAGAAGGAACATCAGGGCGGTCAGCACCGCAGCGAGCGGCAGGCCGGCCAAAGCTAGACCCACCCCGCCCAACAGCGATTGCCCGAGCGCGGTCACGACAACACCGAGAGCGACGCCGCGGATCGCCTGACCCGCCAGCAGGACGGATTGCTCACCGCGCTCACCGGCGAGGCGATAGCCGAAGCGCCGGGCCAGGCTGGCCGCGTGCTCGCCGCTGCCATAGAGGATGATCGCGATGAAGACCGTCAGCAGGAACTGCACGAACAGAATCCCAAATCCGCCCAACGCGCTGACGAGCCATGCAGCGGCGCTGCCGGCGTAGGGTGCCGCGCTGGTCACCAGCGGTTCTACGCCGCTCGTCGCCGCGCTTGCCCAGAGCCGAGCTGCCTGCTCACCGAAGAATGGAAGCCCGGCCAGCCAGTGTGGCGGCGCCGGCAGACGGAACGCCGCCAAGGATGTCGCCCAGCCGGCTATGCGGTCGAAGTGCCGGGTGATCGTGGCAATGGCCAGCCAAAACGGTAGTACGAAAATCACCAACAAGGCGATAGTCATCACCGCCACCGCGAGACCGCGCTTGTGCCACAGCCGAAGCTGCACCTGGAGCATGAGTGGCCATGTCGCCACGACCAGCGTCGTCGCCCAGACTACCGCCGGTAGAAAGGGCCACAATATCCAAACTGTAGTTGCGATGAGGCCGGCGACGAACAACACCGCAAGCGTCGTGCGGGTAAGCTCGAAGGGGCCTCCTCCTTGCATACGGTGCGACCGCCCCGGCTTCGCCTAGCTGGCGCTGGATTAGCGGTGCACCATCAGTTGCAAGCGATGCCCGTCAGGGTCGCGGAAGTAAATGCAGCGTTCCTCGCCGGACCGTCCGCTCACCGCGACCCCGTTTTTCTCCAGCTCGGCTTTCAGCGTCTCGTAGGTTCCGGTCGCCACGTTGAACGCCAGGTGGTTGAGATCACTTCCTGTCGTCAGCGGCTCCTCGCCTTGTTTCTTGAACAGAGCGAGCCCCTGATGCCCGGCATGCAGAAAGACTTGTTCGTCTTCTTCCCTATACACGCTCATACCGAGAATTTCAGTGTAAAACTTCTTCGAGCGCTGGACGTCACTGACATGCAGCACGACATGGTCTACCCCGGTCGTCTCGATCATCTCCCGCTCCTCTTCGAAGCTGGCGGCTAGTTAGCCGCCTCGCGGGGATGATACGCAACTCCGCCCGCAGGCGCACGTTTCGCGGCGCCGAGTACCACACCCGGCTTGCTTGAGCTTGCGTGGAGCTTACGGTGATTTCCGGTAAATCGGCAGCAATCGGCGGGCGGCGCGGGTCAAGCTGCGCCGCCGCGGCCGGCCCACTGTCTTTCTGCGGCATCGGCAATCCCGATCAAGGCCGCAGCGGAGAGCCAATTTCCCTGGCGGTGGGAGGCCGAAGCGCGCAGATGCAGCTGCCAAATCACGACTATTCCCTGCCGAGCGAGCAATCGCTCCGCGATGGTTTCGGATAATGTCGGCTGTCCCATCTTACGGCCACCTTCTTCGCCGCATGCCTTCCGCCCAAGTGGTGCCCCGAGGCGGATTCGAACCGGCTGCCTGCCGCTCACGAAGCGGTGGCTCTGCCGCGGGGGATCGGGGTTTTAGCGCGTAATCCCGCTGCCGCCAAGCGCTTCCGTCGTATGGCCGCTCGGCTCACCCGGCCCGCCGAGATCATCCGTGAC
>JBARIB010000121.1:0-11308 GCA_049799535.1 Allostellaceae bacterium
GTTCCGGGGGTACTTTCCTCATTGTCGGTGAGCGGCAGCAGGACGTAATTGCGGGCGAAATTATCGACAGCCACTTGCGGTCTCTGTTGGGCACACACCTGACCGATGTCGCGTCCTCGGACCAGCATACGGTCAAACCGTGGTTCGCTGGGCGCAGCAATGTGTCGCCGCCAGCGGTCGATCTCGGCGCCGAGGGCTTCCCGCTGATCGGCGGCCGCCTCGACCTAATCGAGGGAAGGCCGGTACCGGCGCTGGTCTACAAGCGGCGCGACCACGTGATCAATCTATTCGTGCTGCCGGCGTCCAGAGGCGATCGCGGCGAGGCGCTGAGCCGCCGCGGCTATAACCTGCTGCATTGGGATCAAGGTGATCTCGGCTTTTGGGCGGTTTCCGACGCCTCCCCGGCCGAGCTGGCCACCTTCGAGCGTGCCTTCCGCGACGCCACGAAAGCCTAATGCACTTCTAGGTAGCAGGATTCCCAAAGTGAGGCGGTTAGGTTTGGTGGTACGATAGGCATATGACGGCATACGGTTTTACGCTTTTCGATACGGCGATCGGCCGCTGCGCGATTGCCTGGGGCCCACGGGGCGTTGCCGGTGTGCAGCTCCCGGAAGCGAGCGACGGGGAGACCCGCGAGCGCATGATTCATCGCTTTCCGGCTGCCGGCGAGACCGCGCCGCCGCCCGAGGTGCAGCATGCGATCGATGATATCGTTGCCCTGTTGCGCGGCGAGGCGGCCGATCTCTCGAGTGTCACGCTCGACATGGATGGCGTGCCCGACTTTCACCGCCGCGTCTATGGCGCCGCCCGCACCATTTTGCCCGGCGAGACGCTCTCCTATGGAGACATCGCCAGGCGGGTCGGGGCGCCCGGTGCGGCGCGCGCAGTCGGCCAGGCGCTCGGGCGCAACCCGTTCCCGATAGTCGTGCCGTGCCATCGCGTCCTCGCCGCCGGCGGTAAAATCGGCGGCTTTTCCGCGCAGGGCGGTGTCATGACAAAACAGCGAATGCTCGCGATCGAAGGCGCAAGAGTGGATTGCGCGACTCCGCCGCTTGTTGATGATGGCCAGGCCCTCAGCTTCGATCCGAGCCGCGCGCTCGAGCATCTGCGCGCCTCGGATATGGTGCTGGCGCGCGTCATCGACGAGATCGGCCCGTTTCGCATGCGGCTCAGACCCGCGCCGAGCGTGTTCGCGGCATTAACGGAGGCGATCGTCTATCAGCAGCTCAACGGCAAGGCGGCGGCCGCGATCTTTGCGCGGGTAAGCGCGCTGTTCCCGCGCGGGGCTCCGACGCCGGAACGGATGCTCCGCATCGCCGACGAACAACTTCGTGGCGCCGGTCTCTCGCGCAGCAAGCTGCTGTCGTTGCGCGACCTGGCGCAACGGGCGACCGACGGCCGGCTCCCGACCCTCGCCGAAATCAATAGTCTGCCGGATGAGACGATCGTCGAGCGGCTCTCGGAGGTGCGCGGCATCGGCCGGTGGACCGCCGAGATGCTGCTGATGTTTCGGCTCGGCCGTCCGGATGTATTGCCGGTCGATGATTACGGTGTGCGCCAAGGTTTCGCTATCGCCTATGAGCGTGAGCTGCCGTCGCCGAAGGAGCTCGCCGTCCACGGCGGCCGCTGGAAGCCGTATCGGACCGTAGCAAGCTGGTACTTATGGCGCGTGGTTGAGCGGGCGAAGGCGCGCACGGTAGTGCCGCTGGCGCCCGCCGAGGAGGAAGCATGAACCGCGAAGGTGGGTGCGCGTGCCGAACGATCCGGTACAAGCTGACCAACAGCCCCCTGATCGTTCACGCGTGTCACTGTCGCGACTGTCAGCGGCTGAGCGGCGGCCCGTTCGCGATCAACCTGTGGGTCGAGAGCAGCTTTGTCGAGCCTGGCCCGGTCGCGCCCAAGTCATTCCGGCTTGCTGCAGGCAGTGGCAAGCCCCACGACGTGTTCTTCTGTGAAACCTGCGGGACGACGGTATGGAGCCGTTATCATATCGCTCCGGGTGATTGCGTCTTTGTTCGCGCTGGTACGCTCGATGACCCGGCGGCGGTATCGCCCGATGTCCATATCTTCACGAGGACGAAGCTGCCGTGGCTCGAGCTTCCAAAGGGGGTGCCGGCGTTCGACGCGATGTACAAGATCGACCAAGTCTGGCCGGAGGAAAGCAAGGAGCGGCTGCGGCGCAACCGCGCCGGGCCGCACTAGTGAAGGCTCGTCCCGGCCTTGCGGCCCCAGCTATGATCGTGAGCTTGCAGAGGGCGATGTGGAAGGGCTTCTTGCCGGCAGGTTAGAGACCGGTTTAGCCGGTCGTGCCTGGCTCTTTCATATTCGCAGGCGCGGTCGAGCCATTTGCGCGCGGCCGCCGGATCACGTCGTTCGAGCGCCGATAATGCAGGGGTCATCAGAAACCGCAGCCGCGGATCGACCGTGTGGTCCAGTGCCCGGACAAGAAAGCCGAGGGCCTGCTCGGGCGTTGCCGGGGACAGCGCTCGAGCGCTGCGCAACAGGAATTCGAATTCGGTCACCATGGCGGCCTCATACTTAGTACTTCACGCCAGTCCCGCATAGAAACACGCGTTCTGTGGCTGATGCTGTGGCAATGATTGGTTCCAGGCCATCCGTTCCACAATCTTGGCAACAGCTTCGGCTCGCGCTCCGCCTCGCATTGCTGAGCCTAGCTCAGCCATGGTAGAATCTCTCGTAACGATATTGTGAGAGCGGACGGGCGGCTGCGATGATGATCAAAGGTCTGGTGGGCACGCTCCTTTCTGTTGTTGCCGTGTGGACGTTTGGCGGCGCTGCGCAGGCGGGGCCGACTTTGGACAAGGTCAAACAGGCCGGCCAAGTCACCTGTGGCGTGCCGACCGGGATCGCCGGCTTTGCGGCGCCCGATAGCCAGGGCCATTGGGCCGGGTTCGACGTCGATATCTGCAGGGCGTTGTCGGCTGCAATTTTCGGTGCTGCCGACAAGGTCAAATATGTGCCGCTGACCGCGCAGCAGCGTTTTACCGCGCTGCAGTCTGGGGAAGTTGATCTCCTGTCGAACAATACCACCGACACTTTGCAACGCGACACGGAACTTGGGCTCAATTTTGCGCCCGTCGTGTTCTACGACGGGCAGGGTTTTTTGGTGGCGAAAAAACTTGGCGTTAAGAGCGCAAAGGAGCTCAACGGGGCGACCGTCTGCGTTCAGCCGGGGACAACGACCGAACTGAATCTTGCCGATTACTTTCGCGCCAACAAAATGGAGTTCAAGCCGGTCGTTATCGAGAAGCGCGACGAGGTGCTGAGTGCGTTTTTCTCCGGTCGCTGTGACGTCTATACGAGCGATTCATCGGCGCTCGCCGCCGACCGGCTTAGCCAGGCGCCGAACCCCGACGATTATGTGATCCTGCCGGAGCGGATCTCGAAGGAACCGCTGGCCCCGGCGGTGCGCCACGGGGACGACCAATGGAACGACATTGTCCGCTGGGTGGTCTACGCGCTGATCGAGGCGGAAGAGAAAGGCGTTACCCAAAAGAACGTCGACGAAAAGTTGAAGAGTGACGACCCCAACATCAAACGCATGCTCGGGGTTACGCCGGGCATGGGGAAGGCACTCGGGCTAGACGAGAAATGGGCCTATAACGAGATCAAGCTCGTCGGCAATTATGGCGACATCTTCGATCGCACACTCGGCAAGGACACCGAGCTCAAATTCGAGCGGGGCCTGAATAATCTATGGACGCATGGCGGCCTAATGTACGCGATGCCGATCCGCTGATGTAGGGAAGTGATCTAGAGAAGGCGAGGGGGACCGAGCGGGCATGGCGACGGACATCATCCGCCGCCCAGCGCGGTCCTCCCTGTGGCGGAATCCGACGATCCGCGGGATTATCTTTCAAGTACTCTTCGTAACCGTCGTCCTAACTCTCATCGCCTTTCTCGTTCACAACACAGTAATCAATCTACGCCGTCAGAATATCGCCAGCGGTTTCGGCTTTCTCGACCGCGAAGCGGCGTTCGGAATTGGCGAGTCGCTGATTGCCTACTCGCCCGCCGACACCTACGCTCGGGCTTTTCTCGTCGGCCTATTGAACACGCTTTATGTCGCGGGTCTAGGGATTGTACTGGCGACGATCCTGGGGACCGTGATGGGCATTGCGCGGCTTTCCCGCAATTGGCTGATCAGCAAGCTGGCGCAGATCTACGTCGAGAGCTTCCGGAACATCCCGCTATTGCTACAGCTGTTTTTCTGGTGGGGTCTGTTGCGCGAGAGCGCCCCGCCGCCGCGCCAAGCCTGGCAGCCGTTGCTGGATGTTTTTGTCAGCAATCGTGGCATAGCGTTTGCGTTGCCGTCCCCCGACCCTGCCTATGGCTGGATGGCTGTGGCATTCTGCGTCGGAGTGGTCGCGGCGATCGCGATTTCTCGGTGGGCGCGGCGCCGGCAGGCGCGTACCGGCGACCAGTTCCCGACGGGCTCTGTCGGGGCGGGGCTCGTCATCGGATTGCCGCTTGCGATCTTCCTCGCCTGCGGCGCGCCGCTTGCTCTCGACCGCCCCGAGATGAAGGGCTTCAACTTCACGGGCGGTCATTCGGTCTCGCCGGAATTCGCGGCTTTGTTGATTGGCCTCGTTGTCTACACGGGTACGTTTATTGCAGAGATCGTGCGTGCCGGCATTCTTGCAGTCAGCTCGGGTCAGAGCGAGGCCGCAATGGCGCTCGGCCTGAAGCCGGGACAGAGAATGAAGCTGATCGTCTTGCCTCAGGCGCTGCGGGTCATCGTGCCGCCGATGACGAGCCAATATTTGAGCCTCACCAAAAACAGCTCGCTGGCCGTCGCGATCGGCTACCCCGATCTCGTCTCGATCGCCAATACGACGATCAACCAGACCGGCCAAGCCGTCGAGGGCATTGCGATGATCATGGCGGTCTATCTGACGATCAGCCTGATTATTTCGGCTTTAATGAACTTCTACAACCGCGCGGTTGCGCTAGTGGAGCGATAATGGTCGACGGGTTCGACCACAATTGTCATGGCCGGGCTTGTCCCGGCCATCCACGAGCTCAGACGAGCGGGTCGTATAAGTCAGCCCAATTCGGATTGGCCACGAGAAGCAGACGAACCTTCCAGGTCCGCGGCCAGTGTTTCATGTTTTTCTCACGCTGTATGGCGGCCCGAATATCTTCATGGCGCTCCACGTATACTAGGCGCTTGAGCCCATATCGCTTGGTAAAGCTGTCGGCCATTCCCTCCCGATGCTCCCACACGCGGTGCGCCAGATCGGCGGTCACACCCACGTATAGCGTGCCGCTCGGTTTGTTGGTCATAATGTAAACCCACCCACCTAACATGGCCGCCATCCTGATCTTTCGCCAGCTCCTAACCAACCAGAGCGTGGATGGCCGGGACAAGCCCGGCCATGACGATGTGAAGTTGCGCCTAGCAATGGCGAGGCCGCGGTGGTTGTTGCGGCAGTGGAGCGCTGACGGATGACCGACGTTATACAAGACGTCCCGCTCGCTGTAGAACCGCCACCGCGGGCCGCTGCCGGCCTCTTCGGCTGGCTGCGCGCCAATTTGTTCAGCAGCTTCTCCAATACCGTCCTCACGGTTCTTGCTGTCGCTTTTCTTGCATTCGCGATTCCGCCGGTCATTCGCTGGGCCGTTTTCGATGCGGTCTGGAGTGCACCAAACAGCCGCGCCTGCCGCGGCGCGGGGGCCTGCTGGGCATTTATCGCCGAGAAATGGCGCTTCATCCTGTTCGGAACCTACCCCTACGAGCAGCATTGGCGCCCCTCCTGCGCGGTGCTGATCTTCGTCGCGCTGATCCTGGCGAGCTGCGATCGCCGGCTGTGGGGAAGGCGGCTCGAGCTCGTCTGGGCGGCCGGGCTCGCGGTGGTCGGCGTGCTCATGTGGGGCGGTATTTTCGGGTTGAGCTACGTCAGCAACGAGCTGTGGGGCGGCCTGCCACTGACGTTGATTCTGGCCGTGGTGGGAATCGCCCTCGCCTTTCCGCTGGCGATATTGCTGGCGCTCGGGCGGCGATCGCGGCTCCCCGCCGTGCGCACGATTTGCGTCGCTTATATTGAGCTGATCCGCGGCGTGCCGCTCATCACTGTCCTGTTCATGGCCTCGGTCATGTTGCCGTTGTTTTTGCCGACTGGCATGACCATCGATAAATTGCTGCGCGCGCAGGCCGCGTTCATTTTCTTCGCTGCCGCCTACCTTGCCGAGGTCGTGAGAGGCGGTTTGCAGGCAATCCCAAAAGGTCAGATCGAGGCCGCAGATGCGCTGGGCCTGGGGTATTGGCGGCGTACCCAGCTTATCGTGCTGCCGCAGGCCTTGTCGCTCGTCATCCCGCCGCTGGTCAATACTTTCATTGGCACCTTCAAGGACACGACCCTCGTGATCATCATCGGGCTCTTCGACCTGCTCGGCACGATCAACGCATCGTTGAACGACGCCAATTGGCGCGGCGCCTCGACCGAAGCCTATGTCTTTGCCGCAGCTATTTATTTTTGCTTCTGCTTTTTTATGTCGCGCTATAGCCAGATGCTCGAGCGCGAATTCAACAAGGGGCGGCGAACATGACGGATACCGCCCTCGGGCCGCCGATGATCGAGCTGCTCGGCGTCGACAAATGGTACGGCGACTTCCACGTCCTCAGGAACATCAACCTTGAGGTCGGCAAGGGCGAGAGGGTCGTTGTCTGCGGACCGTCTGGTTCGGGCAAATCGACGATGATCCGCTGCATCAATCGGCTTGAGGAGCACCAGCGCGGGCAGATCATCGTCGCCGGCATCGAGCTGAACGCGGACGTCAAAAACATTGATGCGATCCGCCGCGAGGTCGGCATGGTGTTCCAGCAATTCAACCTATTTCCGCATCTGACGGTGCTGGAGAACCTGAGCTTGGCGCCGATCTGGGTCCGCAAATTGCCGAAGAAGGAAGCGGAAGAGACAGCGCGGTTTTATCTCGAACGGGTCCGCATCCCGGAACAGGCCAACAAATTTCCGGGCCAGCTCTCGGGCGGTCAGCAGCAGCGTGTCGCAATCGCCCGCTCGTTGTGCATGAAGCCCGAGATCATGCTATTCGACGAACCGACATCGGCGCTCGATCCGGAAATGATAAAGGAAGTACTCGATGTGATGATCGAGCTCGCCGAAGAGGGCATGACGATGGTCTGCGTGACCCACGAGATGGGCTTCGCGCGCACCGTCGCCGACACGATGGTCTTTATGGATCGCGGCGAGATCGTCGAACGCGGTCCGCCGAAGGAATTCTTCGCCAACCCCAAGAGCGACCGCACGAAATTGTTCCTGAGCCAGATCCTCGCCCATTGAGGGCGAGACCTTGGCCCGTTTCTTTATGGTACGCCAGTTGCCTTCTTGGTCTGTTCCGCCCCGCTGGTGACCGTGTGGCCGATTGCTGAGACATCCTGACCGGCGCCGGCGACCGTGTTGCAAGCCGACAGCAGCGAGCTGGCGGCTGCCAGCATAAAGATCGCAAGGAACAGGCCGGCTATCCCGAAAAGTCCTTCGGACTTCATACAATCCTCCGTTAACCAGCCGTCGAACCCGTAGGCAAACAACCGCGGCGTTAATTCCGTTCCCGCCGCCGTGATTGATCGAGCGGCGTGGCCAGGATACGGTTTCCCGACGCGCGAGAAAAGGGAGAGGGCTCTGTCGCAATCGGATATGTCACCAACAGAACGGCTGGTCGCGTTGATGGACCATCTGGGCCTCGAGGCCGCCTATTTCGGGACCGCGATTCCGCGAGACGTTTCAGGCCTGGCCGCCGAACATCCCGACCTGCTCGCCGGCATTGTGCTGTGCGTGCCGAGCCGGCTCGATCCGGCGCCGTTTGTCGCGGTCGCGGACCGGATTTTGATGATTGCCGGCGAACGCGGGCCGGCGGCCGAGGCCACCGAACGTGCGCTAACCCGTCTGCCGACGACTCAGCGCTCCGTACTCGCCGGGTACGACGCTCCCGGCAGCTGGAGTGATGCCGTCGCCGACCGCACCGGCGAGATCGTCGACCAGATGATCGCGTTTTTCGAGCGTCTGGCCGCGAATGGCAAACGCCCGGAGGCGCCGCGCGCTACCGCTGCGGAAGGAAGACATGCCGGCATTTCTTACCGCATCGAGGGTTCCGGTCCGGCGTTGATATTGCTCCCATTTTTTCTGGCGCCCTCGCAATGGGCGCCGGCGATCCCGCATTTGGGCCGGCATTTCACCCTAGTGACCCTCGGTGGACCGTATTTGGGAGGCGTCGCCTCGCTCGAAGACCGGGCCCGGATGCCGACTTATCGCGCGATGTTCCGCACCTTGATCGACCAGATCGCGCCGCATCCCGGCGAGTCCATCCTTGAAATCGGCTGCGGCGCCGGATCGCTAGTTCGGCTGCTCGCGCAGCGGCTCGACAACGGAAATCCGATCATGGGGGCGGATGTCAACCCGTTTCTGCTGCGCGAGGCCGCTCAGTTGGCAGAGGAGGAAGGGCTGGCAGGTCGGATCCAATTCATCGAAGGGAACGCCGAGGCACTCCCCTTCGAGGATAATTCGTTTGATTGCGCCTACTCGGTCACTGTTTTCGAAGAATGCGACGCCGATCGGGCGATTGCCGAAGCGGTGCGAGTGATCCGCCCAGGCGGGCGGGTCGGTCTCGCCGTGCGCGCGCTCGACATGCCGCAATGGTGGAACCTCGAATTACCAGAGGAGATCCAGCGCAAGGTCACGATGCCCCCGCGTTCGGTCGCTCCGGGCGGTGTTGCCGACCGAAGCCTCTATCGGCGAATGCACGATGCCGGTCTGCTCGATCTCGTCTGTTTTCCGACGATGGTGACCCTCGATCACCCGGGCGGACCGATCTGGCGCAATCGAGAAGACCATGTGCTATCTCAGCTGTCCCCACAGGAACTGGCTGTCTGGCAGGCCGAGCGCAACAAAGCCGAAAAGGATGGCCTCCTCTTCATGGCCCACACGTTGCACTGCGCCGTCGGCACGAAGCCGCGCTAGCGTCCGGACCCCTGCACCCGGAGATTTAACCTGAGCGCCGCGGCAGGATCCCGCTCCGGCGCGGGTCATCGAACGAAATACGGCGGCGTGCGTAGACGACGAAGCCAGCCCGCTGATAAGTCGCGAGCGCCTTGGGGTGGTCGAAAGTCGACGTATGCAGCCAAAAGCGATCGAGCGGTCTCGACCAAGCCTGATCGACTGCCGTCTGCAGGAGGTAGGGACCGAGCCGGCGCCCGATGAAATCGGGGAGCAGCCCGAAATAGCACAATTTCGTCTCGCGCGACGCCGCCGTGTCGAGCTCGAAAAAGCCGGCCGGCACGCCGCGCACATGCAGCACAAAAATCTCGATTGTCGGGTTTGTGATGAGCGCCGCTAACGCCGCGTCGTCGGTGAGCCGTCGCTCGAACCACAGCCATGGCTCGCCGACGGTGTTGTAGAGGTAGCGATAGAATGAGACCGTGCAAGCCTCGGCCCGCATCAGCGCGAGCTTTTCGAGCGGTGCCGGCACGCGCTTCCCGGTCGGCCGCTCGAGCATTTCCAGATAAGTGATGACGTCCTCGAGCACGGTCACAAAGCCTTTGCTCACGCAGGACCGGTTTGGATCGGCGTGTCGCCCGGCAGCCCCCATTCCGACCATGATCCGTCATAGACTGCGGCGTCCTGATGGCCGATGAGATGTAAGGCGAAGGCGAGTGCGCAGGCCGTCACGCCGGAACCGCAACTCGTGACGACGGGGCGGCCGAGCTCGACCCCCGCCGCGCGGAACAGCTGGGTTAGCTCCTCCGCGCTGCGCAACTGGCGCGTCTGCGGGTCAGTGAGTTGGTCGTAGGGGAGGTTGCGACTGCGGGGAATGTGGCCGCGCCGCAGCCCGGGCCGGGTCTCTTCGGCAGTGCCGACGAACCGTCCCGAGGCGCGCGCATCGACGACCTGCTCCCGCCCGGTGCTCAAATTCTCCAGCAATGCTTTCTTGTCGCGCAACAGCGAGGGGTCGAAGCGCGGCGTGAAGCGGCCGCGCGAGGGGTTTGGCGCTGCGGTCTCGAGCGGGCGCCCTTCAGCCTTCCATTTGGGCAAGCCGCCATCCAGTATCGCAACATCGTGATGAGCGAACAGCCGCAGCATCCACCAGGCCCGGCCGGCTGAGGACAGCCCGGCGCCGTCGTACGCGACGACGCGGTCGTCATCGCCGATGCCGAGCGCCTCCATCTTGCGGGCGAAAAGCTCGGGCGAAGGCACCATATGCGGCAGGCTGGTGCCAGGCTCCGCGATGTCGTCGATGTCGAAGAACACAGCGCCCGGGATATGGCCGCGATCGTAATCCTCGCGCGCGATCGGCGTAATTCCCGGCAATTTGAAAGAGGAATCGATAATCCGGACGCCGGGGTCGCGGAAGTGCGCGGCCAGCCAATCGGTACTCACGAGCGCGTCGGGATGGGCGTAGAGCATAGGCATTGCTCCCTTCTGATCACTCGGCAAAGGCCAGGATCACGCGGCGGTTCTGCTTGCCCTTGTTCTCGATTTTCGTGACGGCCACCGGGCCGATCTCGTGGGTGTTGCGGATATGAGTGCCGCCGCAAGGCTGCAGGTCGAGGCCCGCTATTTCGATGAGGCGCACCCGCCCCATGCCGGTCGGCGGCTTGACCGACATCGTGCGCACGAGCTCGGGCTGAGCAGAAAGTTCCTGGTCCGTAATCCACCGCGGTCCGACCGGATGTGATGCGGCAATCAGCTCGTTCAGCCGCTCCGAGATCGCCTGCTTGTCGAGGCTTGATCCAGGGACATCGAAATCGAGCCGTCCTCGGCCATCGGAGACCTGACCGCCGGTCACCGCCCCCGGTACGACGCTGCACAACAGGTGCAGGCAGGTGTGCATGCGCATGAGCCGATACCGGCGATCCCAGTCGATCTCCGTGGTCAGCTCGGTTCCGGGTTGGGGCAAAGCCGAGCCTGGCGCCGGGATGTGGATTACTTCATCGGGCGGCTCACCCTTTATCGTATCGACGATCGCGATCGTATCGCCCGAGACAAGGCGCAGCACACCGGTATCGCCCGGCTGGCCGCCGCCCATCGGGTAAAACACCGTGCGGTCGAGCCGGATGCCGCGCGGATCGGCCTCGATTACCCGAGCCGTGAAGGATCGCAGATAAGCGTCGTCGCGAAACAGCAGCTCGGTCATGCTTTCGCTCCGTACAGCCACGGCGGCACGGGCAGTTCGCGTGCTTTCAGGAATTCGGGGTTGAAGAGCTTGGATTGGTAGCGGGTGCCGGAATCGCACAGGACCGTCACGATCGTGTGACCGGGACCCAGCTCTCGCG
>JBARIB010000122.1:0-3303 GCA_049799535.1 Allostellaceae bacterium
CCACGGACACAGCACTGTGCGTGATGGGCAATTCACTGGCGCTCTACAATCCGCCGACTCGGGTCGCCGAAGAATTCGCGATGATCGACGTCATCTCGGGCGGCCGGCTGATCGCCGGCTTCCCGGTCGGGACCCCAATGGACACCTGTTTTGCCTACGGCCAAAACCCGAGCATGCTGCGCGAACGCTATTACGAGGCGCATGACTTGGTTCTGCGGGCGTGGACGGAAAAGGACACCTTTGCGTTCAACGGCCGCTTCAACCAGCAGCGTTATGTCAACATCTGGCCGCGGCCGGTGCAGAAGCCGCATCCGCCGATCTGGATCCCTGGAGGCGGCTCGGTCGAGACCTGGCGCTGGTGCGCCGAGATGGACCATGTCTACGCCTACCTGTCCTATTTCGGCTACCTGGCGGGGCAGGCAACGATGGACGGCTTCTGGAAGGAGATGGACCGGCTCGGCAAGGAGCGGAACCCGTACCGCGCCGGCTTTCTGCAATTCGTCGGCGTCGCCGAGACCCGCGAGGAGGCCTACCGGCTTTACCGCGAGCCGGCCGAGTATTTCTATGGCCGCTGCCTGCATGTCGATCCGCGGTTTGCCGCCGCGCCCGGCTACACCAGCGAGGCCACGCAGCGCGCCGGCGTTGTCGGTCAGGTCGCACAGGTGGCAAGGATGCGCCGCTTCGATACTCTGGCGCGCGAGATGGATGCGATCGTCGAGAGGGGCTACGTGATTATCGGCTCGCCGGACGAAGTCGCCGGGCAACTGAGGGAGGTGGCGACCAACCTCAATGTCGGTCACCTGATGCTGCTGATGCAGTTCGGCAATATGGGCAAAGATCTCGCGATGTATAACACCAAGCTTTTCGCCGAGAATGTCATGCCGCAGCTGACCGATCTGTTCTCCGAATGGGAGGACCGCTGGTGGCCGCAGCCGATGACCCGCGATGCGAGAGCGGCCCTGACGCCCTTCCGGTCGGCCGCGATGGCCGCCGAGTAAGGCACATGGTCAGCTCTAATCAATCACTCCCGCAAACGCGGGGGTCCCGGGATCCGAGGCGAGGTGCTGGTTGTCTCTGGGTCTCCGCTTTCGCGGGGATGACGGGTAGGATTAGGGGGCAGACGTGAGCGGAGCAGAGGCGCTGTCCGTCGAAATCAACGGCTTTTCCGCTCGCGTTTGGAAGAAGGGCGAGGGGCCGAAGCTCGGCTTCCTTGCCGGCTTCGGCGGGCTGCCGCGGTGGATCCCGTTTCTCGATGCGCTGGCGCGCGAGCGCACGGTCATCGTGCCGTCACTGCCGGGTTTCCCGGGCGGCGATCGCGGCCACACTGTCCTCGACAGTCATCTCGATTGGTTGCTCGCGGTGCGCCAATTGCTGCAGAAGGCTGGTCTCGAAGGAGCGGATCTGGCTGGCAGCTCGGTCGGCGGCTCGTTTGCTGCCGAAGTCGCGGCGATCTGGCCCAATGCGGTGCGCCGCTTGGCGCTGATCGCGCCGTGGGGCCTGTTTGATGAAAAGGACCCGATGACCGACCCCTGGGCGCAGCGCGCGCCCGAGGTGCCGGCGCTGTTGTGCGCCGACCCCGAGCGCTGGAACCAGCTCAAAGCCGAGCCGGAAGGCGCCAATTCACCGGAATGGCCGATCGAGCAGGTACGCGCGAACGAAGCCGCGGCGCGGGCCTTCTGGCCGCTCGGCAATACGCGGCTCGAAAAGCGGCTGCCGCTGATCACGGCGCCGACCCTGCTGATCTGGGGTGAGCAGGACCGCATCCTGCCGCGCAGTGATGCCGATCGCTTCGCCGCGGCGATCGTCGGCCGAACCGAAATCACGACGATACCGGGTGCCGGCCACCTGGCGGAGCTCGACAAGCCCGACGAGGTCGCTGCGGCGGTCCTGCGCTGGACTGCCTGATGCCGGTTCGAACGGGTCGGGGTGATTCATGATCGCCTATGCGATCCGGCGACTGCTGCTGATCATTCCGACCTTGTTCGCGATCATGGTCGTTAATTTCGTGATCGTGCAGGCAGCGCCGGGCGGGCCGGTCGAGCAGATGATCTCGAGGCTCAAGGGCAGCAACGTAGCCGCCACCGAGCGCGTCACCGGCGGTAGCGGCGAGCTCAAGGTCCAGGAAGGGGGTGCGGGGAGCCGCTATCGCGGTGCACGCGGCCTCGATCCCGGGCTTATCAAAGAGCTCGAAAAGCAATACGGTTTCGACAAGCCACCGCTTGCCCGCTTTTTATTTATGATGCGCAATTATTTGACCTTTAATTTTGGCAACAGTTTTTTCCGGGACCGCCGCGTCGTCGATTTGATCAAAGATAAACTGCCGGTCTCGATTTCGATCGGGTTGTGGACGACGCTCATCACCTATCTCGTCTCGATCCCGCTCGGAATCAGGAAGGCGGTGCGTGACGGCAGCAGATTCGACATCTGGACCAGCGGTGTCATCATCGTCGGGAATGCGGTGCCGGGCTTTCTGTTTGCTGTGCTGTTGATCGTGCTGTTCGCCGGCGGCAGCTATCTGTCGATCTTCCCGCTGCGCGGCCTGGTCAGCGACAATTGGGCGTCATTGTCCTGGCCGATGCGCATCGCCGATTATTTCTGGCACATCACATTGCCAATCACGGCGCTCGTGATTTCAGGGTTCGCCACGCTGACGATGCTGACCAAGAACTGCTTTCTCGAAGAGATCAACAAACAATACGTCTTGACCGCCCGCGCCAAGGGCTTGACCGAGCGGCGGGTGCTTTACGGCCATGTGTTCCGCAATGCGATGCTGCTCGTCGTCTCCGGGATCCCGGCGGCGCTGATCCACATCCTGTTCACCGGTTCGCTTCTGATCGAGGTCATCTTCTCGCTCGACGGGCTGGGCCTCCTCGGTTTCGAGGCGGCGATAAACCGCGACTACCCGATCATGTTCGCCACTCTATACGTGTTCACGTTGCTCGGACTCGTCCTGAAGCTCGTCAGCGACCTCACCTACATGGTCATCGACCCGCGCATCGATTTCGCAGCCCGCAGGGCTTGAATGGACCGCCGGGGACCTCTTCATCCGGTGTTTCGGCCGGCGATAATGATTGCGCGAGGGGGTTCCTGCCAGGGGCACTCGACGCGCTCGAACCCGGCTTCACGTAGTGCCGCCAGATGCGGGTCGACGCCTTCGAAACGGTCGCAGTTCAGAAACCAGCCGCCGGGTTTGAGGAGACCGTGGATCGCGCGGTAGCACGCATAGATCTTGTTCGGATCCCCTAGGTTATGCAGCGCGATCGCAGAGACCGCGAGGTCGAAGGGGCCGCCAACTTGCTGCGG
>JBARIB010000123.1:0-7853 GCA_049799535.1 Allostellaceae bacterium
TGCGGGAATCGGCCTGCGCCTGCTCAAAGCGCTGCCGGCTGGCAAAATCGCTCGACATCAGGGCGCTGTAGCGCGTGAAGTCCCGCTGTGCCCGCGCCAGATCGGCCTCAGCGGAGTCCAGCGTCGCTTGCGCCTCTTCGATCATCTCCCGCTGCAAGTCGAGGCGGCTCCCATAGGTCGTGACCATCGCTTCTTCGGTGGCGACTGCCGCCTCTGCGTGGGCGACCTTGGCGGCGAAGTCGCGGTCGTCGATGACGAAGAGCACCTGGCCCTCAGCGACGGCCTCGTTGTCTGCGACCCGCACCTCCTTGATGTAACCCTCGATCTTCGGACTGATCACCGAGATGTCGCTCTGGACATAGGCATCATCGGTCGACTGCCGGAACTGCAGCACATTCCACCAGTACCAGCCGCCGGCCCCGCCGAGGGCGAGCAACAGCAGCGGCACGGTAACCACCAGAAGCTTCCGCACTTAAACTAAACCGTTCAGTTCAATCTTGCCAGAACTTGAGATACCGGCTAGACGCTGTCAAGCGGTGTCGTTGGCGGTGGTGGCGGCGCGATGGAGCGGATCGAGCGCAACGAGGTCCCGCGCGGCAAGGCAGAGAGTATCCTCGCGGCGGCGAAGCGGACCTTTCTGGCCAGCGGTTTCGGTGCCGTCAGCATGGACACGATCGCCCGTGAGGCCGGTGTCTCCAAGGCGACCGTCTATGCGCATTTTGGCAGCAAGGAGGAGCTCTTCGGCGCGGTCATCGAGCGCGAATGCGAGCGTTACTTCGCGAGTTTCTCGGGGGGCGAACTCGACCCTCGCGACGTTCGCGCCTCATTGACCGTTCTGGGCCGCAGTTTTCTCGAACTCGTGCTGTCCTCTGACGGGATCGCTCTGCACCGCATCATAACCGGCGAGGTCACCCGCTTCCCGGCTCTCGGCGAGATCTTTTGGCGCGCCGGCCCGGAGCGTCAGCGTGTCCAAATCGAGCTCTTCCTGCAGCGCGCCGCCGCCTCCGGCACGCTGGCATTTGCCGATGCACGCTTGGCCGCCGAGCAATTCCTCAGTCTGGCGCGAGGTGAGATTCAACTCCGGCAGCTGTTGAGCCTCGCGCCGGAAGCGGGTCCGCATGAAATCCGCGTGGCTGTAGGTGGCGCAGTCGACACCTTTGTCCGCGCGTTTCAGCGCCGGCCTTGAACCCGCAGGTCAGGGCCGGACCATCGGGCCGCGGCTGTCCGGCACCGTCGCCGCCTTCTCCTTCCAGTCCTTCGACCATGGCGTCACCGGCCGCGCCACCGGGACACCGTCAACGCGGATCTCGTCGACCTGCTCGTTGAAGAAGCAGAGATAGCCCTTGATCTTCGGGCATTCCGGGATCGGGTCGGGATAAGTCCAGACGAGATCGGGGAACACCCTGTCCCCGATCCTGACGGAATAATAGCTGGCCTTGCCCTTGTAAGGGCAACGTGTGACAGTCGCGCTCGGAACGAGAAGGTCCATGCGCACGTCGTCGGGCGGGATGTAATAGCGGGTCGGCAGTCGCGTCTCGAACAGAAACCGTGCCTGGCGCGTTTCGGCGACAACGGTGCCGCCCACAACCACCTGCACCGAGCGTGATGAATCTAGCACGTCGACCCGCTTATAGGGGTCGCGCGGGTGGACGAAGATCTCTTCGTCCTCCTCGTACCAGGCATCGACGCGGTTCCAATAGAAGGCGACAAAATCCTTGATCGCCGTCACTTCCTCAAAGGGCTCGGGGTAGCCCCAAACCGCGTTCTCCGCGACCTTGTCGCCGACCGCGACCGCCCAATACGAGGCCGTCCCCTTATAAGGGCAAAAAGTGTGGTGGTCGGTCGGGGTCATCCGCTCCATGCGGACATCGGAGCGCGGGAAGTAGTAGACGGGCAGATGCCGCGTCTCGAAGAGCAGATGCGCGTTCGCGCTGTCGGCGATGATCTCGCCGTTGAATTTGCCCGAGCGGCGTTGAGTGCTTATCCTTAGGGGTACTGCCGAGGCAGCTACGGAGGAGGATCGGATGAAACAGGGGTACCGGTTTGTCGATTGCGACATGCACATTATGGAGCCGCCGGACCTGTTCGACAAATATCTCGACCCGGCCTTCAAGCCCCGCGTCACCTCCTCGATGCGGCGCAGCGACGGCGGCCCCACCGGCATGCGCGGTCGGCCGCTGTGGTTCTTCGACGGCACGCCGACCAGCAATGACGGCAACATCTCGCAGTACAACCGCACGCGCGGCCCGCTCGTGTCGCGCCGCGCCAACACGAACGTGATGTTCGCGGTCGAGCGCGGCTACGACGCCGAGGCGCAGGTCATCGGCATGGAGATGGAGGGCATCGACATCGCCGTGCTGTTCCCGACCGCCGGCCTGTCATTCCTCGCGCGGGACAATATGGACCCGCAATTCTCCGCCGCGATTTGCCGGGCCTACAACGATTGGCTGCACGACTTCGTCCAGCACAGCCCCGACCAGCTCAAGATGGCGGCGATGCTGCCGGTGCACGACGTCAACCTTGCCTGCCAGGAGCTCTACCGCTGCGTCAAAGAATACGGCGCAGTCGGTGCTTTTGTGCGGCCCAATTACTTAAACGGCCGCTATTGGCACTCGAATTACTGGGATCCGCTCTATAGCCTATTGCAGGATCTCAATGTGCCTCTGTGCTTCCACGAGGGTACCGGATCGTACTATTCCACGATCGAGCCGCGCTTCGGCGAGAACCGCTTCATGCGCCATGTGGCGAGCCATTCGACCGAGATGCAGCTGGCGCTGATTGCGCTGATGCTTGGCGGCATCTGCGAATTTTATCCGCGGCTGCGGGTGGCCTTTCTCGAGGCGCAGAGTTGGTGGGTACCGGGGCTGTTGGGCCGCATCGAATGGGACCTTCGCCAGCACCACGATTCCGACGCGCCCTATCTGAAGCTGTCGCCCCTCGAATACTGGCAGCGCAACTGCTTCTCGGCGATCGAGAGCGGCGAACGCGAGGTCGGTGCCACGGTCGAGCTGCTCGGCGGCGCCGATAACATCTGCGTGTCGAGCGACTTCCCGCATTTCGACTCGAGCTTCCCCGAGGTTTCGACCCGCGTGTTGACGAACTCCAGCATCACGCCCGAGATTGGCGGCAAGATCTTGAGCGGCGGGGCCCGGCTCTACGGCTTCACCGACGCCGATTTCGACAAGGCCGCCGCCGTGGCCCGGCGGCGCGATAACGTCGCGGTCACGCGGGCATAGCCCGCGCGACCACGCCGCGCTGGCGTTATGCGACGCGCTCGTACGGGAAGCGCTGCACCTTCTCCATGTTCTTGCCTTCGATGCGGATCAGCCGGGTCGGACCGTCGCGGCGCGGCGAGTGCAGGTTGCCTTCGTTGTAGAGATGGGCCATGCCCGGGGTCAGCGTGTAGTCTTTAATGCGACGCGCCTTGCCGGACTGCCCTTCGCCGGGGCGCGCTACCGGCTCATAATCGGTCATGATAGTTTCGCCACGGGCCTGGCCATAGATCGCCCAGGACGGGCCGTGATCGTGCGGGTGGCTGTCCTTGGCGCCGTGATTGACATGGCCGAGGATGCAAAACCCGAGTTCGGGATCCTCGTACAAAACTTTGCGCTCGGGCACGTCGTCGCCGAGGTGTTTCTCGATGAACGCGTCGTCTTTCAACACCTGTTGGACCAGAGCGCACACCTTCTTGCGCCCCTCGACACCCGGATCTTGGGCGAGGATGCGATGGCATTCCGCCGAAAACTGCTCGAGAGTATATCCCATCCTACCAGCTCCTTGTAATTCGCGCAGTTGCGAACGGCCGTCCGCAACCGACGCGCGATGGTAACCCGAACTGCGGTTCGACCGCAAAGCCGTATCCGATCCGCGGCACTGCTTGACTTCGCGTTCCCGCGGCCGCCACTCTGCCGCCAAAATCCGCCGGGACTGCTTTAGGGAGGTCATGTACAGCTACATCATCCGTCGCCTGGTCTTCGGGGCGATTACCGTCATTGGCGTCTCGGTCATCGTCTTTATAGTTCTGCGCATCCTGCCGGGTGATCCGCTCGTTGCGATCTTTGGTCCGGAAGGCTTTACCAAGCTCAGCGAGGCAGAGCGCGCGCGCTATATGGCGGAGCTCGGACTCAGCGATCCGCTTATAGTGCAATATTTCTCATGGGTCGCGGATATCGCCCGCGGCAATTTCGGCCGATCGTTCTTCCGTGCCGAAAGCGTCGGCGAGATGATCTTGCGACGCGGGCCGTTGACTGCCGAGATCGCCTTGCTCTCGATCGTGCTTTCCTGGCTGGTGGGCATCCCGGTGGCGATTGTCAGCGCATGGCGCCCGAACAGCCTCGGCGACAACATCGCCAGGTTCATCAGCATCCTGTTCCTGGCGGTGCCCGGCTTCTGGCTGGGCATGCTGATCGTGCTGGCCGCGCTGTTCCTGTTCGGCTATCAGGCACCGCTGACCGGGCCATCCCTATGGGCAGACCCATGGGGCAATGTTCAGGTCGTGATCGGACCGGCGGTCGTGCTGGGCCTCGGACAGGGCGCATATATCGCCCGGATGGCCCGCTCCAGCTTACTGGAGGTCATCCGCGAGGATTACGTGCGGACCGCCCGCGCCAAAGGGCTGAGCCGGCGGCCGGTAATTACCCTCCATGCATTGCCTAATGCGTTGCTGCCGGTCATCACCTTGTCGGGCATCCTGCTCGGGTTTGTTCTCGCCGGGTCGATCCCGGTCGAACGCGCCTTTGGGACGCCCGGGCTCGGTTATGCGATGTTTACCGCTGTCCGCGAACGCGATGTGTTCGTAATGCAGAACCTAGTGTTCCTGTACGCCGTCGTGTTCGTGATGCTGAATATCCTGGTCGACCTGACGATTGCGTGGCTGGACCCGAGGATCCGCTATCGATGACTGCGACGGAGCCCGGCGCCATCATCCCTATCGAGCATGCCCAGCCGGCCTCCGAGCGCTCGTCACTGCGGCTGGCAAGGGGCGGGCTGGGCGCTTTGGTCCGGCGGTCGCCGCTATCCGCCTTCTGGGGATGCATCGCGGCCGCAATCGTCATCATGGCCATCGCGGCGCCGGTTCTTGCGCCCTACGAGCCGCTCAAATCCGACTTCCGCGCGATGTCCAAGCCGCCGAATGAGCGGCACTATTTCGGTACCGACCAGATCGGTAGGGATGTGTTGAGCCGGGTCGTCTATGGCAGCCGCGCCTCGTTGACCGTGGCACTCGGTGCCGTGCTATTCGGCACGACGCTGGGCGCGTTATGGGGACTGGCGAGCGGCTATTTCGGCGGACGCTTTGACATTTTGAGCCAGCGCATCATCGAGTTTCTGCAGTCGTTTCCGGATCTGATCCTGGCTATGGCGATCGCGATGGCGCTCGGCGCCGGGTTCGGAACAGTCATCGTGGCGATTGCGATCACCCGCATCCCGTTCGGCGGCCGCGTGATCCGTGCGGTGGTGCTGTCGCTAAAGGAAATGTCATTTGTCGAGGCGGCGCGCGGCCTCGGCGCTTCGCATCTGCGAATTATGCTGCGGCATATTCTGCCGCAATGCATCGCGCCCTATCTGATCCTCGCGACGACCCATCTGGGTGTTGCGATCATCATCGAGGCAGCGCTCGGCCTCCTCGGCGTCGGTATTCCACCGCCGACCCCGACTTGGGGCAACATGCTGGCGGATTCGCTGAATGCTGGCCTCGTTCCGCCGTGGTGGCTAGTATTGTTCCCCGGTCTCGCGATCACGATCACTGTGCTGGCCTTCAGTCTTTTGGGCGACGGCATCCGCGACATCCTCGATCCGCGGCTGCGGCGCGGTGGCCCCGCAGCGCTGATCCGCGTACATTGGGCGTGCTAGGCCCCGCCCCAAGCGAGGTTGCGACCGCTCGCTACCGGAACATCCGCCCCTCGGGCGGCAGGCCCAGAAGGATTTGGCCGACGGTCTCGAAATGGATCGGGCGGCCCTGGCCTTGCTGGGTGCCGGCATGCATGTCGCGCAGGCGGCGCTCGAACGGGTTTTCGTTGAAGATCGCGGCCGAGCCGGCGGCGTTGTAAACTGCCGTGACCACATGGCGGGCCTGTTGGATCGCCCAGGTCGCTGCGAGGCGCAATTGCCAATGCTTGTCTGGCGCGAAATCGCCGTCGCGCTCGGCGTCCTCCCACATCGCCTCGAGGGTCGCGTGGATAAAGGCGCGCGAGGAGCGCAATTTCGCTTCGCACTGTGCCACTTCGGACTGAACCACGTTGTTCTCGCGCAAGGTCTTACGGGCGCCGCGGGGGATCTTGTCGCGCGCCAATTCAACAAAGGCTGCGAGCGCGCCGTGGGCGATGCCGAGCGACACGTTCGAAAACCCCATCGCGTAGATCATGCCGCTTGTGAACCGGTAGAGCAGGCCCGGTTCGCGCCGCTCGGCGGGGTTATCGCGCGCGAAAGTGTATTGCTGCGGCACAAACAGATCATCGACCCGATAGCTGTCGCTGCCGGTGCCGCGCAGCCCGATGACCTGCCAGTTGTCAATGATCTCGGCGCTCGATTTCGGGAACAGCACGGTGCGCACGTGGGGCCGCCCGTTCGGGCTTATGCGCTGCGTACCGTCCGGCTCGAACACCGGGACGTGAGCCCCCAGCCAGGTCGCGTGGCGGCTGCCGGTGGCAAACCCCCAGCGCCCGGTGACCCGGATCCCGCCCTCGACCGCGACGCCGCGCCCGGCGCCTGGCAAGTCCGGCCCCCAGGCGAGGATGCCGCGCGGCGGCCCAAATATCTCGCGCGCCACCGCCGGATCGAGATAGGGTGCCGACATCGAGCAGCCAGAATTCTGCCCGAGCGACCAGGCGGTCGAGGGGTCCGCCTTGGCGATTTCCTCGAGAACTCGGACGTAAGATAGCGGATGCAGTTCGGCGCCACCCAAGGAACGCGGTAACAGCAGCCGGAAAAAGCCGCCCTCGATCAGCGCCTCGACCACCCGCTCCGGCAATTCGCGGCGCTCTTCGATCTCGTCCGCCGCCTCTTTGAGCAGCGGCGCGAGCCGGCGCGCGCGTTCCACATACTCGTTGCCACGCGTCTCGGCACAGGGCAGGTCCAGCAAGCTCGATGGCATTTTCTTCTCCCGCATTACGCGGTCAAAATACATCTAGCTCGGCGGCCGAAGCGACGTTTTCCTTGCGACCCGCCTGCTCAAGCTCCGATGGCGCGCCACCAGCGCCGGGTCAATAGCATCGCGAGAAGACCTTCGACGCCGATCACCGCTGTCGCCCATGCGGCGCCGATGAGACCGGCGAGCACACCGAGATGGATGAAGCCAACCATGCCGACCCCGATGCACACCGACAGCACGCCGTAAATGCGGCTGCGCATCTCGGCGGGCGCCGACAGGTAGACCAGGGTCGCCTGCATGATGCTGAAGCCGGCATTGGCAAGGCCCGTAGCCAAAAGCACGGTGCCCGCGAGCAGCGGATAAGGCGCAAGCGCGAAGAGCGGCAGCATCAGCAGGTAAGCGATGACCCCGCCGACATAGAGCCGCGCGAACCCCGCGGGCCTTACGAAAACTGCGATTAGGATGGCGCCGCAAAACGCCCCGACCCCGTCCATGCTGGCGAGCACGCCGATGCCGGCAGCGCCGAGGCCAAAATTGTCTTGGCCGATCACCGGGATCATGCTGGTGAAAGGCCAGCCGAACGTGTTGTAGATAACCGTTACGACAAGGGTTCCGATCAATCGGCGGTCGCGCCGCACCAGCATCAGACCTTCGAGCATGCGCCCGAGGACGCTAGCGGCGCCGGTTGGCCGCACGCTGTTGCGATGGTTGATGCGCAGCGCTGCCGCCAGTGCCAGGAGGTAGCAAGCGACACTGACCGCAAAGG
>JBARIB010000124.1:0-1801 GCA_049799535.1 Allostellaceae bacterium
TCATAGGCGGCCTCTGCCGGATCCTGGGCGATGACGAGCCCGCCGTTTTCGCTGACTGCCCTGAGCCCAGTGCTGCCATCGGCTCCGGTTCCCGACAGGACCACACAAACCGCACGCTCTCGATAAGCGTCCGCCAGCGAATTCAGAAAGAAATCGAAGGGCAGGCGCGCACCGTGCGGCCCCTGCGGCTGGGAAAGCCTCAGCAAGCCATCGCGCACCGATAGATAGGCCTGCGGCGGGATGACGTAGACGCAGTTGCGCTCGAGCGCCATGCCTTCGGCGGCCTGCGTCACCTTCATCCTCGTGTCTCGACCGAGCAGATCGACCATCATGCTCTCGTGGGTAGGGTCGAGATGCGAGATCAGGACAAAGGCGATGCCGGTATCCGCGGGCAGCGCCGCGAGCAATTTTCGGAACGCCTCGAGCCCGCCGGCGGACGCGCCGATCCCTACCACCGGAAACGCGTCGTTTGCGCTTTTGCTCGTCACGCCACCAGCCTGACGCCGCTGCCGGGCGGGCCGCTCATTCTCATGGCCTGCTTCCGAAATACCGATAACATCAGAACACGTCGAGATTGCATTTTTCTAGCGTTTTTAGACGATTCTATTCCGATAAAATCGCGGACCGAGCGGCAGAAACAATCTGCTCGAAGCTCTGAAATTTGATCCGAATCAAAAAAGCCCGCAATTTCCGGTGGACTGACGCACTTCGGAAGCTAAAACCGGGCGTTGGCGCACCATCGGGGATAGAATGATCGGCAGCGATAGCAATGCGCCTCGAAGCCGGAGGATCAGCGGCCCTTCGATCTCGGCCATTCCTTCTCACGAGGCCTCAGACGGCAAGATAACCGAGCTGTTGAGCGAACGGGAGCGGAACCTGCTCGGCCGGATTGCCGTAACGGTCCGTTTCGGTAAAGGGGACCCGATTTATCGCGCAGGCGACCCGGCGACATTTGTCTACAACGTCTCGTCAGGTGTCGCGATGACCTATCGGACATTACCCGACGGCACGAGGGCGGTCGTCGCGTTTCTTTTTCCTGATGACCTGTTTGGGCTCTCCGAAGAGGGCGCTTATGTCAACTCTGCGGAGGCGGTGACTCCAATGACTGCTCACCGGCTGCCGGTGTCGGCATCGGAAAACTTGCTGCGCCGGGATCCCACTCTCGAATGGCACGTATTGGTCAAGCTGTGCCACACATTGCGCGAGGAGCAGCGCCATTCGATCATTCTCAGCCAGCGGGGCGCTCTCGCCCGGCTCGCGATCTTCCTCCAGATGCTCGATCGCGCGCGTCAAGCCAGGGACGGCGGTAGCGGCGAGATTTATCTGCCGATGAGCCGGTCGGATATCGCCGACTACATCGGGTTGTCGCTCGCGGCGGTGAGCCGTTCCTTTCGCACGCTCACGGCTCGCCATCTGATAGCGTTCCGCGACCGGCGGCATCTGCAGATCGTCGATCAGGCCGGGTTGGCGAGCCTTATTGCGCAACGAGGGCGCGAGTGACAGGCGTGTAGAGCCGACGCAGCGCTTGCGGTTCGGCCGTTCACCGATAGGTCGAATGCTCTCCGTATTTTCCGAGTCTGCCGCCCGCCCGCCGGGTTGCCTATCCTTCGAGTTACGGAGTGTCAGATCACAGCCCTTTGTCGGTGGCGGAGAGATGCTGGGGGAAGATCGAGACAGCGGAAAAGCCATGCTCGTGAATGCGAGCTTGGCTCTGTGTCATGAGCTGAGCGAGCGGTTGACTGCCGCCGAAAGTTATTTCGGCGCCTACCGGCGCCTATCCAAAACCGCATCCGGGCGCGCG
>JBARIB010000125.1:0-2283 GCA_049799535.1 Allostellaceae bacterium
GAGATCGATGTTGAGCTGGAAACGGGGCTGATCACGGGCCACGCCGGGGTGCCGGGGTTGATCGAAGCGTTTCGCCAGACCGGGACGGCGGCAGTGATCGACCGTGAGATCACACTGAAGCGCCGCAAACGTGGCCTGAGCGCCTCGGAGATGGTCGAGAGCCTATTGGCGCTGTGGGCGGCGGGCGGCGAGCGGGCTGAGGATCTCGACCAGTTTCGGCAGGACCAGGCGTTGGCGTTGTTGCTGGGGCACGAATTGCCGGCGGCGCAGACGGCGCGCGATTTCCTGGGGCAATTCCATGCCGAGGATCTGCCGCTGCTGCAGGAGGGCAAAGCGAGCGTGCCCGCCGAGTCGGTGCCGCTGTTGGGTTTGGCTATGGCCAATGCCGAACTCGTGCTCGATCTGCAATGCCGCCGGCCCGTGAAGACGGCAACGCTGGATGTCGACGCCACGGTGATCGCCTGCGACAAACGGGCGGCCAAGCGGGCTTATGATGGCAACCGCGGCTATCAGCCGGTGCTGGCGCTATGGGCCGAGCAGGACGTGATCCTTGCCGACGAGTTCCGCGACGGCAATGTGCCGGCCGGCTCGGGCAACCGCCGGGTGGTCGAGAAGGCGCTCGCCGCGCTGCCCGGCGGCATCGCCAAGATCTATTTGCGCGGCGACCGCGCGCTTTACGAGCACGAACTGATGCGCTGGCTCGACGAAGAGGCGATCGGCTATGCCATTTCGGCCGATATGAGCCGGCAATTGGCCGAATGCGTCGCCGCCCTGCCGGAGGATCACTGGAAACCCGACCAACCGGAGGCCGATGCGATCCGCGAATGGGCCGAGGTTAATTACCTGCCCAGCGACGGCGTCTGGAGGAAGGATGCGGTCTCGCCGCGCCGCGATCTTGCGATCCGCATTCGCCCGCGCCAGGGCGAGCTGTTGCGCGACGGCAACCGCGTGCGCCACTTCTGCATCGTCACCAACCGCTCCGATCCGGAAGGCGGCTGTGGCCTCGATCTGATCCGCTGGCACCGCCAGAAGGCCGGCACCATCGAGCATGCCCACGACGTGCTGATCAACGAACTCGCCGGCGCCGCTTTGCCCAGTCAGAAATTCGGCGCCAATGCCGCTTGGCTGCGTCTCAACGTGGTCCTCTACAACCTGCTCTCGGCCTACAAGCGCGTCGGCCTACCCGAGGAATTTCACACTGCCCGGCCCAAGCGCCTGCGCTTCCTGCTGCTCAACACCGTCGGAAAGGTCGTCCGCCATGCCCGCGAGACCCTCCTGCGCTGCACCAAGCAGATCGCCCAGGCTCTCGCTGCACCGCCGCGAACCCGCTTCGCCCTCAACCGCCCCGCCTTAGCCGGGGTTTGAGGGGGCTCCGGCGCCAAGCTTCAAGCTCTTTACATCAGGGCATTGAATCGGCTAGAAGTTGCGTCATGGCCAATCGATCGCCATCCCGCTTCGCGCGATTTTGGTACCGCTGGTACATACCGGCGGCCTAGGAGCGCGCACCCGCGTTACTCAACCGAAGCCGCCCCACCAAAGGCGGCTTTCGCATCTCAGTCCATCGTTTCCCGAACGTCGCCGAATGTGGAGCGGCCTCTTGCAGAGGAGGTCAGCAATGTCTCACGATTTCGACGTCGTCACCGGGCCCTCCATGGCGCAGCGCCGGACGCCATCCTCGCCGCCGCAACCGGGCCAGACATCCGAGCCCGCTCCGGACACACCCACTCGGCCGGCGAGGCCGGGCCCCGTGCCGCGCGAGCCTGCTGTCGGTAGTTGAGGGCGCATTCCCGAATGTCGGTAAGACGGCCCGATTACTGGCCTGATCCGGCTCGACGGTCGACGCGCTCAGCGGCCCTTGCTACGCTCCCAGCCGGTCCTCATCGAGGCAATGGAGATCGCAGTGCCCGACCTTCGCTCCCTTTCCGCCCGCGAGGCGGTCGAGCAGATCACCGATCGCCGGATTACCGCCGAGGCACTTGCGGTCACCTACCTCGAGCGCATCGAGGCCCGCGAGGCGGTGGTCGGCGCGTGGCAATATCTCGATCGCGAGCAGGTGCTCGCCGCCGCGCGCCGGCGCGATATGGAAGCTCCGCGCGGCCCGCTGCACGGGCTCCCGATCGCGGTCAAGGATCTTATCGACACGGTGGATATGCCGACCGCCTATGGATCGCCGATCTACCGTGGCCATCGGCCCGCCGCGGACGCATCCTGTGTCGCGCTTGCCCGCGCGGCTGGGGTGGTCGTTCTCGGCAAGACCGTCACCACCGAGTTCGCCGCGTTTAC
>JBARIB010000126.1:0-11919 GCA_049799535.1 Allostellaceae bacterium
GGATAGCGGCCCAGCCGCCGGGGCCCGGATTGCCCCGGCAAGCGCCATCAGTGAAGATCTCGACTTCGCTTAGCTCAGTCATCGAGCCCGTAGCTTGCAACACTGGTGATGCCGCGGTGAAACCGCAGTTTGCGTAGATATTCGAGCGGATCTTTTGGTCTGACCAACGCCCCTGCCGATTGGTTCAGCCAATCGAACAGTCGCGTCAGCAAAAAGCGCAACGCGCTGCCGCGGGCGAGGAGCGGCAGCGCCGCGAGTTCGGCCGCCTCGAGCGGGCGCTGCCGCCGATAGCCGTCGAGCAGCAGGCGCGTCTTGGTCACGTTGAGGCTGCCATCGGCTTCGAAGCACCAAGCGTTGAGGCAAATCGCCAAATCATAGGCGAGCGAGTCAGTGCAGGCGAAATAGAAATCGATCAGCCCAGAAACGTCGCGCTCGCGAAAGAAGACATTATCCGGAAAGAGGTCGGCGTGGATTACCCCGGTTGGGAGATCACGCGGCCATTGTATCTCCAGCAGATCAAGCTCGGCGCCGAGTTCATCGGCAAGCCCCGGCTGCACCTCGGCGGCACGCTCTCGGCAGGCCTCGTACAGCCGCCGCCATCCCGCGATTGAGAGATCGTTGGCCCGCGCCATTCCGAACGAGGCTCCAGCGCGGTGCATCACAGCGAGCGCCGCGCCGACCGCGGCGCAATGAAACGGCTGGATGCGGCGCGGCCACATGCCGGCGAGGAAAGTCACGAGTGCGGCGGGACGCCCACAAAGCTGGCGCAGCGCGATCCCGTCGCGGCCCTTTACCGGTGTCGGGCAGGCGACGCCCTGTCCCGCAAGATGTTCCATCAGCGCGATGAAGAACGGCAGATCCTGCGGCGCGACGCGCTTTTCGTACAAAGTCAGAATGAAATTGCCGCGTTCGGTCGTTACGAGAAAATTCGAATTCTCGACGCCTTCGGCAATCCCTTTGCAGGACAGCACCTCGCCGATATCGTAAAGGGCGATGAAGGCTCTCAGCTCATCATCGGCAACATCGGTATAGACGGCCATCCAGTCTTCCGCCGTTTGTCTCACCTTTGCTGGCGTGTTCGCCATGCCTTCCGGCGATGGCCCCAGTGTTCACGCCTTGTCTGACAGGTGCTGCTCGCATACAGTCCGCCAAGCGGCGAACCGCCGCTGTCGCGCCGTCACAGTATCAAGGCCCGAGGCAGGGAAGAAAGCATGAACACACCCATACCCGCGCAAAAAGAACCCTATGGCGTCAATGTCGAGGCCGGGAAGAGATACTTTTGGTGTGCCTGCGGGCGCAGCCACTCGCAGCCCTTTTGTGACGGCTCTCATCAAGGCACGGGCCTGACCCCGATCCCGTTTACCGCCGAGGCCACAGAGGAGGTGTGGCTGTGCGGGTGCAAGGCGAGCGGCGGTAAGCCGTTCTGCGATGGTACGCACAGCACCCTGTGAGGTTTGCGGCGGCTGCGGCCGGCGCGGCGCTCATAGGCGCCGCGACTCTCGCGGGCTGCGGGTTTTTCTCGTCCTCCTCGTCAAACCCCGCTGAGGCCTGCCCGAGCGCGGTGGTGTTGCGGCCGCTTGCCAACACCGCCGTCTTTGGACCTTCGCTTGAGCGCCGTCCCGACAATGTCGCCTTCTACGGCATTCTCAGCGAAGCCGAGCTCAAATGCGACCACACGGGAGACAACGTCAGGATCAGCGTTGATGCAGTCGTGGTCGGTGAGCGCGGCCCGGCGGCAAAGGGGGATGTCGTCGATCTCCCTTATTTCGTCGCTGTCACCGGACCCGATCAATCGATCCTCAGCAAAAAGCCGTTTGCGGTTAGGATCGTTTTCGAACCAACCCAAAAGCGGGCCGGCGTCACCGACCATATCGAAGAAACGGTCCCGCTCGGCGGCCGCAAAGTCTCCGATCTCAATGTCCTGCTCGGCTTCCAGCAAAGCCCCGAGGTCGTGGATTTCTATAGGCATTTCCGCGGCCGCTGATGATATCGGCCGGCGCCGCGACCGCTCCGGATCTCGGGCTGCGGCTCTACGGGAAGGCGTAACCATAGATTGCATCGGTGATGGTTGCCGGGGCATCTGCAGCAGATCTGCAGCGAGATCTCGCCTAGAGGTTGAATTCCGTCCTGCGATCGCTCCCCAGCCTGTCGCCCTCAGCCTTTCTTTCGAGGCTGTCCTCAGCGAGTTTCAAACGACGCTCGAAATCGCTGGTCTCGATCGCCCGCACAAAAGTGTCCACCACCGACGCGATCGTCGCGGCCTCTCCCGGCGTGATCGCGCCGCCCGCCAGGGCCGAGGTGACCGCCTTCATGGCGGCGGCGATATCGGCGGCACTCTCGATTGGCGGCAATTCGAACTCGACCACGCGTTCGCGGCAAGCCGGCAGGATGCGTTCGAGGCAAAGCCGCAAGGCGGTCGGATCGCCGACCAACGCGAGATCGACGGCTTTGCGGGTCAAGGCCTCGGCTTCGCCCTGCAGCAATGCCGCGGCCGCTAGTGTCGCTTTGTTGCGCGAGCCAGTCCGGCGGCCGGCGGGATTGCCCGACCAGCCTCTTTCGAACGGCCGCCCGCGCACTCGCCTCGGCGGTTTTGATGACGCTCGATCGTCCATCTTTACCTCTTTCTCACCAAGCTTTCGGCCAATTGGACGGCCGGTATCGCGGGCGAGTATACAATGCGAATTAGGCGACATTGCGGTAACGGCAATATGGCCCAGGCCGCTATTCCTCCCGGGCGCTTTCCGGATAGCGGTCGGGGACCGCGTCGCGAGGCAGGCCCAACACCAATCGGTCTGTTTGTGAGCATGAGCGCGGCGCTTCTTGGCCGGACATACAGCCTCATATCGGCAAGCAACTTTCGTGAGTCCTTGGCGTTCGAAACTCATGGCGCAGCGCCGCGCACCTGCGGACAATCTCGACGAACCGGAGTTCGGCTATCTCGCTTAAATGAAAGGGCATGCGGGAGGCAAACGGGAAATGGCGAGCAAGAGCTGGCAGATCGAGGGCAGGTACGTCGAATATTGCAGCTGCGACCACGGCTGCCCTTGCGAGTCGATGGCCGACCCGACCTACGGCTACTGCACCGGGCTGGTAGCGTTCAAAATCGACAACGGCTTCTGCGAGAATGTCCGGCTCGATGACTTGGCCGTCGTCGGCACGTTTTATTTCCCCAGGGCCATCCATCACGGCCAAGGGGTGTTCCAGCCGATCCTCGACGAGCGCGCCGACGAAGCCCAGCGCGAGGCTTTGTTTTACATCCTCTCGGGCGAAGACCAGCCGGTCGGCACGATGTTCCAGATCTTCTCGGTCATCATCGAGACGATCAAGGACCCGCTGTTTGCGAAAATCGAGTTCGAATGGGACCTCGATCATCGCCGCGCCAGAATCGCGGTCGCAGATGTCGTGCGGGCGCACAGCGAGCCGATACGCAACCCGGTAACCGACCAGGAACACCGAATGATCACGGTGCTTCCGAAGGGCTGGGTTTTCCACGAGGCCGAGAATGCATCCGGTTTTGCCAGGGGTCTCGGCGCAATCAAATTCGATTTGAACCGGCGTCACAGTTCGCTGGCATATATTGCTTGGAACCAGAACGGTTTGGTTCATACCTATGACGAGTACAAGCAGAAGTTTGGACGCCCCTGACACGACCGTTCTCGAACGAGTGCTGCGACGGGACCGCCTGATCCTAGTCACCGCACTCGTCGCGGTCACGGCAATTGCCTGGATCTGGGTGGTACTTGGCGCCGGAACGGGCATGAGTACGATCGCCATGACCCGCAGATCGGGAATGCCCGACATCAGCGGCATGATGATGGAGCCGGCGGCGTGGACCCTGGGTTATGCCGGTCTGATGTTCGCGATGTGGTGGGTGATGATGGTCGCGATGATGCTGCCCAGCGCGACGCCAATGCTTTTGCTGTTCGCTCGTATCAACCGCAAGGAAAGAGCCGGCGACCGTCCCTATGTGCCGACCGGGATCTTCGCGGCCGGCTACCTGGTGACGTGGGGCGGCTTCAGCGCGCTAGCCACTGCACTGCAGTGGCTGTTGGAGCAACTCGGATTATTGTCGCCGATGATGGTCGCAACGAGCTACTGGCTCGGCGGTGCAATCCTTATTCTCGCCGGATTGTGGCAATTGACCCCAATCAAAGGCGTCTGCCTGCGTCACTGCCGCTCGCCGCTGAGCTTTCTCGTGCAGAGCTGGCGGCCGGGCAGGGTCGGCGCCTTCCGGATGGGGCTCGAGCACGGCGCTTATTGCCTCGGATGCTGCTGGTTCCTGATGGGCCTTTTATTTTTCGGCGGCATTATGAACCTGTTTTGGATCGCCGGCCTTGCCGCCTACGTGCTTCTGGAAAAGACGGTCCCATTGGGCCATTGGTTCGGCCGGGCTGTCGGCATCCCTGCCACCGTCTGCGGCGTGCTGCTGCTCGCGAGCGCAGCGGGCATCTTGTAATCAGCGGGCCTAGGGCGAGCTTGGCGGGCGATCAGTTGTCGAAGGCCCGCCGGATTTTCGCGGCCAAATCCGAATAGGTGAAGGGTTTAAAGATCACCGCGACACCCGGATCGAGCCTGCCGTGATGCACAATCGCATTGCGGGCATAGCCGGTCGTGAACAAAACCTTGATGTCCGGCCGCCGCCGCATTGCCTCATCTGCAAGCTGACGGCCATTCATGCCGCCGGGCAGGCCCACATCGGTGAACAGCAGACGAAGCCCGGGATGGGCGTCGAGCAACTGCAGGGCGGAGCGGCCGTTGTGGGCGCTTATCACTTCGTATCCAAGGTCGCCGACCATCTCGACCGTATAAGCCCGTACATCGGCATCGTCTTCTACGACCAGCACGGTTTCGCCCTGCCGGGCCCGGGGAGGAGGCCGCGACTCGGAGATCGGCTCCAGCGTGGCCGCTGCCCCGTGGTGCCGGGGAAGATAGAGTTTGACGCAGGTACCTTGTCCCGGTTCGCTGTAGATCTTAACGTGCCCGCCGGATTGCTTCACAAACCCATAGACCTGCGAGAGCCCCAATCCGGTGCCCTGGCCGGTTCCTTTTGTCGTGAAGAAGGGCTCGAATGCCTTCTCCACGACGTCCTCCGGCATTCCCGAACCGGTATCGGTCACGAAAATCCCGATATATTGGCCGGGACGGACGTCCGCGTGCATTGAGCAATAAGCGTCGTCGAGGTAGCAGTTGGCCGTCTCGATGGTCAGTCGTCCGCCGGCCGGCATCGCATCACGCGCATTGACGGCAAGGTTAATCAGCGAATTTTCAAGCTGGTTTGCGTCGGCAAAGACATTCCACAAACCGCCCGCCAATACGGTCTCGACTGCGACGGACTCTCCAAGCGTTCGGCGCAGCAGATCGGACATACCGCTGACCAGCTTGTTCGGCGAAGCGACTTCCGGCGCAAGCGGCTGGCGCCGCGCGAAGACGAGCAAGCGCTGAGTGAGCTCGGCGCCGCGGAATGCGCCTCTTAGCGCGGCCGCGGTCATTCTCTGCAATTCATGTTCCGGCGGGAGCCGTCGCTGCATGGCCTCGACATTGCCGATGACGACAGTCAGCAGATTATTGAAATCGTGGGCTACGCCGCCGGTGAGCTGTCCGACCGCCTCCATCTTCTGCGCCTGACGCAGCGCATCCTCGATTCGCGGCCGTTGTTTGATCTCCTCGGCGACACGTTCCTCGAGCGTTTCGTTGATCAGCTGCAATTCGTGCTCGGCGCGCCGGCGCGCCGCGAGTTCCCTTTGGCTCGCCTCATACAGTTGCGCATTGTCGATCCCGATTGCAGCCTGCGCCGCAATGCCGGTCATGGTCTGCTCGTCGCGCTGGGTGAAAACACCCGGCTCCGGATGACCGAAAAGCAGTCCCCCCAATACCTCGCCCGAGCGCGAGACGACAGGTATTGCCAAGTAGCTGCGCACCGGCAGGTATTCGGGAGGCGTGCCGCTATAGAGCGGGTGCTGCCCGTAGCGGGGATCAGCAAGGATGTCGTCCGAGCGGACCGGGCCTTCGCCGCGGAAGGTCGGTTCGAATACCGCCGTATTGCGCGGCATCGGGAAGTTTGCAAAGGCCTCACGCGGCGCTCCCGATAGCGCATAGAGCTTGTAGCCCTCGCCGCTTTTGTCGACGACATTGTAAAAGAAGGCGCCAAACTGGGCCCTGGTCAGTTCGACCGCAGCATCGGTAACAGTCTGAACGAGCCGTTCCAGGCTGAGCTCCGCCGCCAGTGCCGCACCGGTGCGGTTGAGCACCTCCAAGGTGCGCGCCTCCTCGCGCAATTCGGCAACCCGGGCTTCCAGTGTTTCATTGAGAGCAAGCAGCCGAGCTTCGAGCGCCTTGCGTTCGCTGATCTCGTAATACACGCCCGAGATCCAGCGGAAACGGCCACTGTTATCATTTCTGGCCTCGCCCTTGCCGGCGATCCAGTGGACGCTGCTATCAGGATGCCTTACCCGGAACTCGGCATAATAAGCGCCGGACTGCGCCGCCTTTTCGACGGCGGCATGCAGCTTCGGTACATCGTCGACAAAGATCGCCCGCTCCCATTCGGAGAATGACGACGCCGCCATGGCGGGATCGAAACCAAAGAAGCTGGCTACAGGGGGCGTCCATTCCCACTGGTTTGTCGCCAGATCCCACTCGAACCAGCCGATGCCGCTGGCGATCTGCGCCAGACGGAACCGCTCCTCGGTCTCGCGCAGCTGTTGCTCGATCTGCTCGCGGCTGTATTCGACGTCGTCCATGCGCAGTGCTTACGCTGTGCCGCCCAAAATTGCCTTCGCTTCAACCATCGCGCGCATTTTTCCGAGCGCGATATGCCTGGGCAGATGATTAAAACCGCACGAACTGGTGATGATGGTCTGCTCGGGTGCGAGCCAGCGATGCGCCATGATGCGTTCGGCCACTTGCGCGCCGGTCTCAATGTTCGGCGCCTGCACATCGACCGCGCCGACACCCAGCTGCTTGTCACCGAGAAGGCCCGTGAAGTGGCCGGTCATATCATGTTCGATCAGGTAAGCGTCGCACTCTATCCGGCACACCAAATCCGCTTTATAGCGTCCGAAATCGAAGTAACGGTGGCCGATCTGGCCATCGTAATCGGGGCCAACAGCATAATTGCCCTGGCAAACATGCACCGAGAAGTGAACATCTTCGGGCAGCCCTTCTAGCGCGAGATTGATCGACTCCACAGCGGCGCCGACGTCCTCATCGGTTGCCGGTGTGAAATAGGGTTCATCGATCTGAATGTGCTTGCACCCAGCCTCGGCCAGACGGCTGAAATTGTTGTGCAGTAATTTGCCGAGGTCGCGCATCATCGCGGCAAGATTGCCGTAGTGCTCGTCATAGGCGACGGCAGCCAACAAATGCGGCCCGGTCATCGTGATCTTGACCGGCTTGCGCGCAAACGCGGAAACGGTCCTGAATTCGTCTACCAGACCGAGATCCGTGCTGTCGGATATCGGGCCTTTGCAAATGGCGGCCGGATGTGTGACGTTCGGATCATGCTTGGTGATCGGTTTCGGTCGGGTCTCTCCGTGAAAGGCGGGGATCTTCTGCCAGAAATGATTGAGCATGGCGTTTGGCGGCGAGTGGCGGTTGTGAGTGCGCCGATGCATTTCGCCGCCCGTGATCACATCGATCCCCGCGATCTCCTGCTCTAGAATCGCGGCCTGCATCGCGCGGAACTGCGCGTCGGCAAGATCGGCGGGTTGAAGTTGCCCCAGGGTGACGAGGCGGTCGAGCGTCTCGTACCAACGCGGGACACTGTGCGCTCCAATGACGGTCGTCGTGTACTTAGCGTATCGCGGCATCGTCCTCGGTGTGTCTGTTTGCGTAAGCCAGCATTTGTTTGACTGTATCAGAGTTGTCGGGACAGAGCCCGATTAATCGGAGCTTATAGTCTGTGACGAGTAAGTATCGGCATTTGGGTGGAGTGAACACACGTATCCATATAACGATCCAAGGCGATTTCTTCTTCCACAAAGACACAAAGCCGGTTCGGGCCGCATCTACCGACAGCGCCGGGCGGGATACGACCCGTCAACCCGATCACACGCCCTCACCAGATCGTCGTTTATAGTTGATCCTTGCGGGGACTAATCCGGGCAGCCCCCATCGCCAGCGAGGTTGCGATGCCAGTCGAACATGTCGTAATCATCGTAAAGGAAAATCATACCTTCGAGAATTATTTCGGCACGCCGCCTGGCACGGATGGCCAGCACCTCGCCCGTGCGGCAAATCCGCCGCTCGTCGATCCTTTCCACGATCACCTGACGTGGATGCGGCGAGCCGGCAACGCGCAATTTCATGTGCAATATACGAGCGCGGACATCCCTGATTACTTCAAGTACGCCGAAAACTACACGGTGTCCGATCACTACTTTTCGGAGGTGGCGGGGCCATCGACCCCGAACCACCTGATGATCTGCGCCGACGCGCCGATCATCAATAATCCGAAACATCAGTACAATCCCAGGCCGGGCGAGGGCTACGATCTGCCGTCGTTGCCAGCGCAGCTGGAGCGCGCCGGGCTTCAATGGGGGCAATTACGGGGGCTGCGCCTTCCACTTGCCGGTTATCGGCAATCACTCGCGCGATCTGTTCCTGAATGACGCGTCATCCGGCCAGTTGCCGGGCGTATCATGGGTCTATGGCGACGGCAGGCCCCGACCTCAGCGAGCATCCTCGGCAAAATGTCACTGACGGCGTGCGCTGGACGGTCGATCAGGTCAATGCGATCGTCGCCGGTGGGCTTGGGACAAGATCGCGATCTTCATCACCTGGGACGATTGGGGCGGCTGGTTCGATCATGTCGATCCGCCAGTGGTCGAAAAGTGGAACAGCGCGCCTGCGCAACGCCCGGCCGACGCCCATCCGGAATTCAACAGCGACCCATTCCGCTATGGTTCACGCGTCTCTTGCCTGGTATTGAGCCCCTATGCGAAGGCCGGTCACATCTCGCGCCAGCTGAACTCGCATGTCAGCCTGGTGCGGTTTTGTCAGCGCATCTTCAACCTGCCGGCATTGAACCAGCGCGACGGCAGTTCCAATGCCATGTCCGACTGCTTCGACCTGAGCCGGCGCCCATTACCGCCCCCGCAGTGATGCTTGCGCCGTCTACCGCGGCGGCTTGTTCGACATGATGATCATGCCGGAGGCGCCGCCGCCGCCGCCGACGCCGTGGCAGACCGAGATCTCGGCGCCGGGGATCACGCGCGGGTTCTCCGCGGCCCATTCGCGCTGCACGATCGAGACCATTGCCAATCGCTCGTGCGTTATGCGACAGACCTTCATATAGCGCAGCCGGGAGTCGTGCACAGATCAGATTCCGGCAAGGCATGCGCTTTATTATGCTTAACCGTTCTAAAAAAAATAAAAGTTGTCATGTGTGAACTAGATCATACATACTTAGGAGTCACAGGAACAATATTGATCTTCAAGATGATTTGCGAGTGGCTCGTCGACCGGAAGTCCCCAGGCGCGATCACCGGATACAAGAACGGCATCCGCGAGAACATCATTTTTTAATTTTGGAGAGTGCCATGCGCCTAGTTTCTGTCTATTGCTTCGCCCTAGGAATAAGCGCCCTGGCGGCGCTCCCGCTGTCCGCGCAATTGCTGCCCTCCCCGAACTCGGTTTTGTCGCAAAGCAGCAGAAACTGCTCTTTAGGGATAGCTAGGGCCGACTTGATCGTTGCCGAGATTTCGGATGAGGCGAAAACCGGGGCTGCCGTGCTGAAATTGGAAATCGCCAGGAACATGATGGACGAAGGGGATTACAAAGGCTGTCTGACTTACATCGATAGTACGATGAGAGCCCTAAGGGCCAACGATTAGATTGGATTAGTCGGTCGACAGGGCATTGGCATGAGCAATGATGCTAGAGCCGATTAACGATCCAGCGAATTCGTGTAAGATCGGTTTTAACCAAAGTTTATTGTCTGTCCTTCCCCGTTCAGCAACGGCCTTAGAGAAACGCGCCGTCTGCCAAATTCCTGCTGGAAAAGGACGACAGTATCTTCGCTTCGAAAATACATGTCGAAAGCTACGATGCCCCGCGTCACGGGGACAGGATCGAAGCCAACCAAATCAATACGGCGGTGATCGAGCCAAACCCGTATGCTGCTCATGAAGTCGCCGAGCGTATCACCACGTCGGCTTTGAATGCGTGCGCAAAAAACTGTGGGAGCGCCCATGTCGCTTTCCCCTTTGCCTGTCGCGGCGGGAGCGCACGGATCTCTCAGTCGGCCACTTGCCTCGTTATAGAGTGCCGCCGATCAGGATAGCCTATAGGTTGGTTTGGGGCTCGTCAAAAACATTAGTACGGAACCGTACGATATAGGCTTCGTTAGCAGGTCATGGATGATCCCGGCACGCTACGCAGGAAAGCCGCACGACTTTTCGAGGACGCCGCATCGTCTCCGACCGTCCGCGGGGCCGAAAGGCTGAACGAGACGGGGCGCCAGCTCGAACTGTGGGCCGACGAGCTGGACGAGATGGCTCAGACTTCCGAGCAGAAAACATCAAAACATCGGAGCAAACCCAGGGTGGATCGATCGCCATCACCTCCTAATGGAGCAGAGTCTCGTATTCGTTCCTGACAGCGCGGTAGCATCCGCAAGCGGCGGCTTCCAAGCCTGGGCGGTCGATGATGGTGACCCGGCCGTTAGAATTGCGGACCAACCCAGCGGCCTTCAGCCCACCCAGCGCGACAGTGACCCCCGCCCGCCGCACGCCGAGCATCATCGAGAGAAATTCGTGGCCGAGGGGCAGTTCGTCGCTCGGCGCTCGATCACGGGCCACCAGCAACCAACGGGCCAGGCGCTCCGGTAAGGGGTGTCGTCCGTTGCATGCCGCCGAAAACGAGACCTGAACCTGGAGTGCCTCGGCATAGCGTAGCAGGACACCGAGGAGAGCGGCGCTGCGAGCCGTCTCCTCGCGGAACGCTCCAGCTTGCATCCGTAGAGCAGAACCAGGAATCTGCACCATCGCTTCAAGCGGCGAGGTATCGGCGCCGAGCAGGACCGGCACCCCGACAAACCCCTCATTGCCGATCATCCCGACCTCGATCATGCCTCCCGGCAAAGGCTGGACGAGCGACACCATTCCTACTTCGAGGAAATAAACGTGTTCGATCGGCGCACCCGGATTTGAGAGCGTCTGTTTGTGGGGGAGCGGGACAGGCTCGAGGTGCGCTCCGAGGGCGTCGAAATCCCGCGGCGCCAACGCTGCTAGCAGGCGGTTTGAAATGGCGGGGGTGGGGGACATGTGCTCCTCCGAAGAATTCGGGCAAGAGCACGCGCATCTCCTAGCCGTCCGCGCCCAAAGGGCGGTTGCGGGCGATATGCCCGATATGGGCACTTCTCGCGGCGATTACAAAGCAGTTGGCAGATCGCCTAAGGCGCCTCGTTCGCCATTGTGATCATGATCGTCCCCGAGGCGGCGAACATGCCGCCACCGTGGCAGACCGAGATCTTGGCGCCGGGGATCTGGGCGGGGCGGTGTTGCGCTCGGCGATGAACCGGCCGGCCTCGCCGCGCGGCACAAGGCCGAGATCCTCGAGGCCGTAGATCGGCAGATGCGCGAAGCTTGCTCCTGGCAGCGAACAGGGGGCGTCGTAGATCATCAGTGGCCGACGTCGCTGTGCGTGATGCCGACCTTGGCAAAGGCCTTTGTGCCCGCGACGGGGAACGCGCGCGAGGACGTGGAGTCCTCCATTTGGCTGACCATAGGCGTCTTGACACTCTCGCCGGTGCCGAGCAGGCAAACCGGCTTTTGTTGAATGCCTGCTGGCATTCCGCGCGGACGGCATCTCCTATCCTGGTTCAAAGCCCTTTGTCTTAAAGCGAGACGCCGCCTCCGGCCCAGTGAGGAACTTAATGAGCGCCCTGGCCGCTTCGGGCGATTTGCTCGCTGCACCGAT
>JBARIB010000127.1:0-1877 GCA_049799535.1 Allostellaceae bacterium
CGGTATCTGCGGTGTTATCCGGGAATCGCCGTGATAATCCTCGATCGACTGCTACATCGGGCACGTGGCGGGCATGCTCACGGCGCCGGGACGCCTCTGCCTGCTAGCCAATTCGTGGCGTTTATCAGAGCGGACTTGATCGCTCATACTGTTGTGGGTGTGACCATTCTGCATGTTTTCCGGATCATGGAAAGTTCCGCCGAGACGGGCCGCGCCCTGCAGGGGATGGCCCGCGTCCGGTCCGGGCAGGCTCCGCCTGGCCCTTGATTCTGACCGGAGTGTCCGCAGTGGTCTCCAGGATCAAGCGCGACTTCGCGTGTACGTCGGCCGACGTCTTCTACCTTCGTTGGTTGCCCTGCGAGCACAGTCACGCTTGATGCTGGAGGGGCGGATACGTATGCTGAGCGGGCCGTCCCCGGCCGTTAGCCTGGCCGTGAACCTGACGCGTTCATCCAACGTAAACCTAGCCTCGATCCACCGCCGAAATTCTGATGCCTGTCTTGCTGTTTCGGCCGGCGAGGACCTGCTCGATGCCTTACATGCCGGGGTCGTCGATCTCGAACGACTCACTGGTCTCGACAGTCACAGACTCCACGATTCCTCCTTCTTGTTTGGTCTCAGCGCACGTCAAAGCTGTCGAGACAGCCGCGTGAAGCGATTGCCAGCGGTACAAGGTGGCCGTCGATGTCCACGGCGTACCCGCCGTCACGCGCCCACTGTTGAGACGCCTCCCACTCCGCGGTGGCGACCGTGGGCTTCGCACCCCCCAAGGCTTGGGCGGCCTGTGTGCTATCGATGATCTGTGCGTCTGTGCGAGCCCCGGGACGAGTGTCGATGAGGAGGTACCGGTCTCCAGCTAGTGGGAACACCTGAAGGAGCGGCTTGACATCGCCACTCCACGCGAGGCGCCATTCCTCGACCCTTGAGTTCAGCTGCTGAGTCACCTCGGGCGACGAGCGGGTTGCCGATTCATAGTCGCCTTGGAAGTGATAGGCGACGTCGCGGATGTCATGATCGCTTCCGTATGCGAGCGCGTAGGCCGGGATCGGCTTGAGCCGCGCGATCCCGTAGTGATCGGGCCGGTCGAAGTATGGGCTGAACCTGTCGATGCTGAGCGGCGAGATGCCCGATGGCGGTTGGAGATGGGTGAGCAGGGGCAGCAGCTCGGCAGTCGCTAGATACCAGTCCGGGTCGTCGCCCGGGAAGTCCACGAGGAGGTTCCAGGCGACATCCAATCCGACTGCGCGTGCATATCGGAGACAGTTGATGTTCTGAGGTGCCGTGACGCCCTTATCCATGTGGGCCAGTAGTTTCGAGTGGAGCGCCTCGATGCCGGGTTGGATTCGCCAAACCCCGGCGTCGCACAGAAGTTTCATCCGACGCCAAGACAGGTTGGCCTTCTGCTCGTAGAAAATCCGCAATTTCTTGTCAGCTTCAGCGAGTCGGGGCAAGAGAGTCGCGAAGTATCGATGCGGCATGATGTTGTCCACCATGAGGATCCGGTCACGCGCGTAGCCGGAGTGGAGTGATTCCAGGTCTTCGAAGACGCGGTCGGCCGACTTGCTGCGGAAGGCCATCCCCTCGGCGTTCAAGCCACAGAAGGTGCAGTGGTGTTTCTGCCCCCACCAACAGCCTCGGCTGGTTTCGTATGGAAGCCAAATCTTGTCGTTCAGTTCGCGGCCCGCGCTCGTCAGTGCAAGGGTTGCGGCAAACTGGGAGAAGAAGTCTTCGTAGGCCGGAAGTGGTACTCCATCGAGTTCGCGCGTAGGTTCGGCTGAGGCGATGATTGCCGGTTCCTCACGAACCGTTCGGTGGAGGCCGGCAGTGAATTCGTGCACGAACTGCCGGAAGCTGGACTCCGCTTCCCCGGAGAAGAT
>JBARIB010000128.1:0-5430 GCA_049799535.1 Allostellaceae bacterium
GGCCGAGGCAGCTCCGCCGGCGACAGAGCCCTTGTCAGCCGAAACGGGTCCCGGCGGCGCAGCAGCTGAGAACCGCATTCGCATCATCGCGAACCGGCGCAACAATGCCCTATTGATCTATGCGACACCGACCGAATACTCAGTAATTGAAGGAATGCTCCGCAAAATCGACATTATCCCGCTGCAAGTGCTGATCGAGGCGACGATCGCCGAGGTCGACCTCAACGATCAGCTGCAGTACGGCACGCAATTTTTTCTCAAGCTGGGCCACACAGCCGAAACTCTGGGAGCCTCGAACCCTCCGTTTCCAACTCTCGGTAACCTGCCTTTCCCGTCGACGTTTCCCGGTTTCATCCTCAGCCACAGCCCCCGTTACGCGATCGAGGCTCTTGCTGCAGTGACCAAGGTAAAGGTGCTCTCCTCGCCCCAGGTCATGGTCCTCGACAATGAGCCGGCGCGCCTGCAGGTCGGCCAGCAAGTGCCGGTTCTCACCGGAACGGCGACGAGCACCCTCGCCGCCGGCGCTCCAGTCGTCAACAGCGTCGACTATCATGCGACGGGAGTCATCATGCTAGTCACACCCCGCGTCAACTCGGGTGGCCTCGTCACCCTCGACATCGCCCAGGAGGTGAGCGATGTGGCGCCGGCCCAGCAGAATACCGTAAACGGCTCGCCCACGTTCAACGACCAGACCTTCCGCACCCGAGTGGCTATCCAGGATGGGCAGACAGTCGGGATGGCCGGGTTGATTCGTGACAACAGTTCGGAAGGAAACAGCGGCCTTCCGTTCCTGAAGGATATCCCGCTTCTGGGCACGCTGTTGTCGTCCCAGACCAACCAGCGCATGCGCACCGAGTTACTCGTGATGATCACACCGCACGTTGTCCATGATCAGCGCGATGCGCGCGCGCTGACGGAGGATCTGCGTAGCCAATTGGTGAATGCGGGACTCGTCCCGCAACAGTTGCAACGCCGAGGCATCCCGGGCTTGGCCAATCCGAACGGTCTTTAGGTGCCTAGTCGAGCCCGATCAATGGTAGTTTTCCGCCGGGACGACGGGTTTGCTCTGATTGTCGTGTTGTGGACTCTGGTATTGATCGCCTTCATCGTCGCGCATCTCACTGCCAACGGACGCACCGAGATCCGGATCGCCAGCAATCTCGTCGCCAATTCGGCAGCGATGGCGGCTGCCGACGGAGCAATCTTTGCAGCGATCTACAATCTCTCGGATCCGCACCCCGAACAGCGCTGGCCGGTGGATGGCAGCGCGCGCGAAGTGGTGGTCGGCAACAGCCGAGTAACGCTGCGCCTCGAGGACGAAGCATCCTGGATCAATCCGAGCGCGGGGTCACCGCTGCTGCTTGAGGCATTGTTGCGGACCACCGGCAGCGATCCCGACAGCGCGCACGAGGTGGCGACCGCAATCAGCGAATGGGTCGGCTCCGCGACCGCTCGGCAGCCGCAGAATACGCTGCTGGCGGAATATCGCGCTGCTGGCCGCGATTATGGGCCGCCGGGCGCACCCCTCGAAAGTCTTGGTGAACTCGATAGAGTCCTGGGCATGACCCCTGCCGTCCTCGCGGCAATTCGGCCACATCTGACATTGTACGGACCGCCCGAGCCGAACCCGGCCAGCACCGATCCAGTCGTGGCTGCAGCCGTCAGCGTAGCATCGCCCGTTCAGATAGCGGCAACCCCCGCGGCCCAGACTCCGCCGGATCTGCTGACCGTTCGGATCACGGCGGTGGCTTCCGGCCCCGGCAATGCCCGGGTCGTCCGCACCGCCGTCGCTCGCATCGGGGCCGCCTTGCCGAACGGATATAGCGTGGCCGCTTGGGGCAGCGATCTCAATCGTTGACGATCGCGCTCTCGCCGGTGGCGGCAGGTTGGCCGGTCGGGCCCAGCGACAGGAGGTCATATTCATGCCCGGGCCGCTGGCTCGGATTGCGATAGATGAAGGGGTGTCCCCAGGGGTCTTCCGGGACCTTCTCGCCCTTCAAATAAGGCCCGTTCCACCGAGCGACACCCGAAGGGCGGCTGATCAGCGCCTGTAACCCCTGCTCGGTGGTCGGATAGGTCCCGACATCGAGTTTGTAAATATCGAGCACCCCCTCGATCCGCGCGATCGATTGATGCGCGATTTTTTCCTTTGCCGAGCCGAGCTGCCGCAGCGCTGCAGGCGCAACAAGCCCGATCAGCAATCCGAGGATCGCGAGAACGACGAGCAACTCGAGCAGCGTGAAGCCGCTCTGCCCCTGCGCAATATCACCACTAGGTTCCGTATCACGGATTGGAACGCCACTCGCGCCGCGCACGCTAAAGCACCAGGAGTTTGGTCACCAACCCGAGGCTATGACCCGATTTGGGCGGATTCATGATCCCCGTTGGGCGCCACCTGCCGAGTCGTTACCGGCGGTGCCTTTCTCTCAGTGGTGGAATAGGTTGAGGGCCGACCCCTGGCGGAACCACTCAAGCTGGGAAGCGCTGAATGTGTGGTTGAGCCAAAGCGCCTCGGTCGTTCCGTCGGCGTGTTTGACACGGCACTCGACAGGCTGGCCGGGCGCCATTTCCTCCAGACCGACCAGACTGATGCGGTCATCAGCCCGAATGCGGTCGTAATCGGCGGGATTTTGGAAGGTCAGCGCGAGCAAGCCCTGCTTCTTCAAGTTTGATTCGTGGATGCGTGCAAAGCTGCGGGCGATGACTGCCGCGGCGCCCAATAGACGCGGCGATAATGCGGCGTGCTCGCGACTGCTTCCTTCGCCGTAATTGTGGTCGCCGACCGCCACCCATCTGAGGCCGTGGGCTTTGTAATCACGGGCAATTTTCGCGATGGCCTGGCTCTTTTCGCCGGTCAGAACATTGATCCCGGTCCCTGCCTCACCATTGAAGGCGTTCGTAGCACCCATAAACATGTTGTCGCTGAACTTGTCGAGATGGCCGCGATAGCGCAGCCAAGGGCCGGCAGGCGAGATGTGATCGGTAGTTGTCTTGCCCAGTGTCTTGATCAGCACCGGCATGTCGACAAAGTCTTTGTGGTCCCAGGCCGCCCAAGGCTCCATCAGCTGCAGCCGCTCGCTTTTCGGATCGACTTCCAATTTGATGCCGCTGCCGTCCTCGGGAGGCGCGATGTAGGTCGCCTGTCCATGGTCGAAATTCTTCTCCGGGACCTCCGGCGCGGGCTTTGGGGGGTCGAGCCGGAATGCGTTGCCTGCGGCGTCGGTAAGGGTGTCGGTCAGCGGATTAAACGACAACCGCTTCGCAAGCGCAAAAGCCGTCACGATCTCCGGGCTACCGATGAAGTTCATCGTCGTCGGCGAGCCGTCATTGCGCCGCGGGAAATTACGATTGTACGACGTTACAATCGTGTTCGGCACGGCATCCGCCGCCACCGAGCGGCGCCACTGGCCGATGCACGGCCCGCAGGCGTTCGCAAGGACAGTGCCGTTGATGTCCTTCAGCGACTGCATCTGACCGTCACGCTCGATCGTGGCGCGCACCTGCTCCGAGCCCGGGGTGACCAAGAACGGCACGCCGGCTTTCAGTCCGTGGGCTTTTGCCTGTTCGGCGACATCCGCCGCGCGGCTCATGTCTTCGTAAGACGAGTTTGTGCAGCTGCCGATCAGAGCAGTCGAGATTTCGTCGATAAACCCATTTTTGGGATCGCCCACCTCGGCGGCCATGCGCGAGATCGGCCGCGCTCTGTCCGGCGAATGCGGGCCGACGACATACGGCTCGAGCTTCGATAGATCTAGCTCAACAACCCTGTCGTAGTATTTCGCGGGATCGGCCTCGACCTCCTTGTCTGGTTCGAGCAGATGCTGGTTCTGCTGCATCAGGGGAACAAGACCATCCTTGCCGGTGGCCCGCAGATACTTGGCCATGTGCTCATCGGCCGGAAATATCGAAGTCGTCGCGCCAAGCTCGGCGCCCATATTGGTGATTGTCGCCTTGCCGGTAGCGCTGATCGTGCGCGCGCCGGGTCCGATATATTCGACGATCGCATTAGTCGCGCCGGAGACGGTCAGCTGCCCCGCGACATAAAGGATGACGTCCTTGGGCGCCGTCCATCCATGCAGGCTGCCGGTCAAATAGACGGCGATATGTTTCGGATAGAGAACTTCCCACGGTAATCCCGCGATAACTTCGACGGCGTCAGCACCGCCGACACCAACCGCGCAGGCGCCGAGCCCGCCGGCATTGGGCGTGTGGGAGTCGGTGCCGATGATCAGCTCGCCGGGGAGGGCGTACTGCTCCAGTACAACCTGATGGATAATACCGGCCCCCGGGCCCCAAAAGCCCAGACCGTATTTGGCCGCGGCCGAGCGCAGAAAATCGTATACCTCCTTGTTCTCGGCGAGCGACTCGCGCAGATCGGAGGTGCCCTCGACCCGCGCCTGGATAAGGTGGTCGCAATGGATCGTAGCCGGCACGGCGACCTTATCACGGCGGGTCTGCATAAACTGCAGCAATCCCGTCTGGCCGAGCACATCTTGGAACACGACGCGATCGGGGCGGACCAGAAGATAGCTCTTGCCGGGTTCGAGCTCCTGGTGCTCCGGATCATCGAGATGTCCGAGCAGGATCTTGTCCGCCAATGTCAAAGGCCTGTCCAACCGGCGCCGAACCACCGCGAGATTGCGGGCCATCGTCGCGTAGACCGCAGCCGCCATTTCCGGGGTCGATTCGATAGAAACCATGTCGCGCCTTTCGCTCTTGTTCGGGGCACAAGCCCACGCGCCCCATCAGCTAGATAAGCGGAGTTGCGCTCTGATGCGATGGAGGCCAGTTGGGAGAAGCCGGCGGATCATGACCGAGGCGGTCAGAACCGTCCAGTATCGAATGACATGCTTCGATCGGCGGCCGAAGGGGATCTCGTTCAAGCCCGTAGATGCGTGGCGTTTCGGCAGCTCGCTCGGGCAGCTGCTTTCCGCCGGGTGCGGGTCAAACGGCGCCGCGGGCTCCGATCCCGGTCCGTACGAGCAGCTTTGGATCCCGCTTATCTCGGGCATGAGGACCCGAGTTGTTAGCCGTCATAAATGCCGATCCCACGGCGGCTCGCGTCGAGCAATTGTTCGAGCCCGATCAGCTCGAGATATTCGTTCCACGACTTCGGAGCAAAGAAGTGGCGCTCGAGATAGGCAGCGATGCCGCCCTCGGGGTCCCCCCGTATCTGCGCGGCGTAAGAGTCGAGATGCGCGAAGAGCGGTTCGTAATGGCCGTAGCATTCGTGAGGCGCCGAGCCGAACGGCGCCTCGACGACGGCGTCGACCGCCATGAAAGGGATCTTCGTCTGGTCGGGTATTCGCCGGATCTGGTCGTTGGAGACGATCCGTTCGGTCGTCAGGATGACCCCGTTTGCCGCCATTGCGAGGTCGATATCCAAGAACGGCAGTCCATCGATCTGCGCATTGCCGTAGGCATCGCAGC
>JBARIB010000129.1:0-2465 GCA_049799535.1 Allostellaceae bacterium
GAGATCGATCATCTGCCGCCGGAGACGATCGCCCGGGCCGGCGAGGGCGACGCCGCGGCGCTGAGGATTTATGACGAGCGGCGATTGTCGCGGGTTGGACGCGGTTCGCCCGATCAGCGGCCATCAATGGGCCAGGACATGGCCAAGGGCCGGCGCACCGAGATCGAATATCTCAACGGCTTTGTGGTACGCGAAGGCGAGCAGGTTGGCATTCAGGCACGTGCCAATGAGCGGTTGGTCGAAATCGTCAAGCGCGTCGAGCGCGGCGAACTTCCCCCGTGGCGCGCCGCCGTCAGCTCGAGCCCGTTTGTGGATTTCCGAGACAGCCCGCGCGCGGGTTCACGTTATTCTGGCAAGACTGATGCCAATGAGGAAGGGTAGTGTCTGACAGGTTCAGCAAGAGCCGCTGAGGCGGGTGGTCATGGTATGCGGGTGATTTCGCAGTCACCGAATCCTTTGGCGAGGATGCACACTATGACCAACAGGAAAGGTAAGTCTGGAACGATCGACGTGAAAGCTTCCCTGGCAAGGGACGAGAAGTTCCTGCGGGCGCTGATGCGGACGGCGCTCGACGAGGTGCTCGAAGCGGAGATCACGGAGGCGCTGGGCGCGGAGGAGGCCGAGCGGACGCCAGGCCGAATGGCTATCGGTCGGGCTATCACGGTCGAACGCTGCACACGTGTGGGCAAGCTCGAGTTGCGCGTGCCGCAGGACCGAGCTGGGCGGTTTTCCACCGAGCTGTTCGAGCGCTATCAGCGCTCGGAGCCGGAGCTGGTGGCAGCGCTGGCAGAGATGTATGTGCAGGGTGTTGTGCAAGCGGGTTGAGGGGGTGACAGATCGAACCGGCTGGATAGGTGACATCTTGATCCATTTAGCATCAACGACGTTGCGGTTGATGGGCCTGTGGGGTTGTGGGGATCGGGCTTGCCGTTACGCCGGATTCGGCGCGAAATTTGCTGTAGCAATTGAAACCAGGAGCCGGGAGGTCAAACTCATGCTGTCGCGTCGTTCCATCATCATCGGCTTGTCGACCACCGCCCTCGCCGGCACGTTGGCCGCGCGCTCGGGTGCGGCGTTCGCCGCCGACAACACGATCAAGATCGGGATCAGCCTGCCGCTGACCGGTGCCGACGCCGACGACGCCAACCTGATCAAGGACGGCGCGATGCTGGCGCTGGACGACGCGAACGACAGCGTCGCCGGCCATAAGATCGACGTGGTCGTGCTCGACAACGGCACCGCGACTGCAGGGCAATACGATCCGGCGCAGGCCGCGACCAACGCCCGCAAGTTGGTGGCGGATCCGGATGTCATCGCCAATGTCGGCCCGCAGATGAGCGGCGACGGCAAGGCGATGTCGGCGATCCTGAGCGCCGGTGATCTGGCGACGATCACCCCCGCCTCCACCAATCCGGACATCACCGATCCCAAATTCGCCGGCCAGTATCGGCCGAAAGGCAAGGCGATCTATTTCCGCACCGTGACGACCGACGCCTTCCAGGGTCCCAATATGGCGAACTATTACGCCAAGGAACTGAAGGTCAAAAAGGTCTACATCCTCGACGACAGCGGCGCTTACGGCGTCGGTATGGCGAACGCCTTCGAAGCGCAGGCCAAGAAGGATGGCGTGGCCGTTCTCGGCCACGACCAGCTCGACCCGCGAGAGGCCGACTACACGACGATCCTGACCAAGATCAAGGCGCTCAATCCGGATGCGCTCTATTACGGCGGGGTGGCGCAGGCGGGGGTCAAGCTCGTCAAACAATCTTACGACATCCTGCCCAAGATCATAAAAGGCGGCGGCGACGGCATGTACAGCTCGTCCGTGTTGAAGGGCGCCGGCTTCCCCGCCGTCGAGGGCTGGTACGCGACGATCGCCGCGCCTTATGTGTTCGACGACCCCAAGGTCGAGGCGTGGTCGAAGCGCTTCCAGGAAAAATTCGGCAGGGCGCCGGAGAGCTATTCCGTCACCGCCTATGACGCGGTGCAGGTCATTCTCGACGCTATCAAGCGAGTCGCGGCGACCGGCCAGCCGGTCACGCGCGCGGCGGTGCGCGATGCCATCCAGGCCACCCACCTCAACACCTTGCAGGGCGAAGTCAGCTTCGACCAGAACGGAGACATCGAGAACCGGATCATCAGCGTTTTCCAGTGCGTGCAGAACGCCAAATATCCGGTCGATGACGTGATCCACCAGTTCAAGTATCTGGGGGTTGCGCCGCAAACATCATAGCGCAGACGCGCCCGCATACGCGGCCCGCCGCCGGCAGGCCGCGTATGTCCTCGCTTGCCGTTCCGCGAGGTTTGGCGCAAAACTTGCTCAAACCCAGTAAGGCAGGCTTCACGAGGGAGGAGAGGATGACGACGCGCCGTGCCCTGATCATTCACCTGCCCGGTGCGGTCGTCGCCGGGGCAGTCGCCTCGCGGGCGGGCTGGGCTTTCGCTGCCGAAAAAAGCGTCACCGT
>JBARIB010000130.1:0-1809 GCA_049799535.1 Allostellaceae bacterium
CGCATCGCTTCATCGAGGCTCACGCTGGCGCCCTTGTTCGGCTCCGAATGGTGAGAATCCGCCTCGAGCGCCTCATCGAGCTCCCTTGCGGAGACGACGGCCGTGCCGATCTTACTGACGACGATGCCGGCAGCGGCATTGGCAAGGCGCATCAGCTCGCCCGCCGGCAGCCTTGCCGCAGTTCCGAGAGCGGCAAGAGCCAGCACCGTATCGCCGGCGCCTGAGACATCGAATACATCCTGCGCAGCCGTTTTCAAATGCAGCGGCTTGCTGTTGCGTTCGAAATAAGACATCCCCTGCTCCGAACGGGTCAGCAGGATGGCCGAGTTTGTCTGAGCAATGGCGGCAAATGCGGCCGCCTCGGCCTGCTGATCCGTCTCGCAGGGCAGGTGAGTCGCATCGGCCAATTCGCGCCGGTTTGGCTTGATCAGCGTCGCGTCACGATAGATCGAGAAATCGCGACGCTTCGGGTCGATGATCGAGGCCTTTCCGGCCGCCGCGGCCGTATCGATCACCGTGCGGATGACCCGGTCATTGCACAACCCTTTGGCGTAGTCTGAAACGACCACGGCGTCGGCCCACCACAGGCTGTCTTTGATCGCCGAAACGACAGCCTCCTCCACCTCCGCGGCAATATCTGCCTTGGATTCCGCGTCGATCCGAACCATTTGATGTACACCGCTCATCACCCGGATTTTGCACGTCGTCGGGCGATCGGCGTCGGTGACGAGGTAATCCGCATTCAGCTTCGGATAGGACCTGAGGAGGTCGACGAGCGCTGATCCAGCCTCATCCCGGCCGATTACGCCGATCGCAGCGACCTCGGCCCCGAGAGCGGCGAGGTTGGCACAGACATTCGCCGCCCCGCCCAGAACGGCCCGCTCGGCCTCTCGCAGCAGCACCGGCACCGGCGCTTCCGGAGACAATCGTTCGACCAAGCCGGACAGATACTTGTCGAGCATCAAATCCCCGACCACCACAATGCGGCAGCCGGTGAAGTCGAAGTGGTTCATAGCCCCCCGAAACGTCTGAGCTTTCCACTCTTTACCCTTAACGTCAGTCCCGTTAACAGCGTGAAGATCGATCGGCGCACAATTCACAAGCCACGCCACAGGCGTTCGAGCGAAACACCGTAAAACCTCAACGTGCCTTGAAAGGGTCGTCCGGATGTGAAGAGGCGAAATTCGAACAGGGCTTCCGGCGTGTCATTGGCAAAACGTAGACTGACCATTCCGTCCCGCATCGCGTTGGCACCTTCCGCACCCGCAAAGGTCGCCGAGACCACACCGTGGCCTATGTCCCGGGCTACATCAAACACAATTCGGGACGCAAGTTCCTGATTTCCCATACCAATCTTTTCAAAAAAAAATCTGACTTCATAGTTCCCCGGCGCAAGAGGTACATAGGGCCCATAGATCACGCAGGCATCGGTAGACGAAAAATCAGTCTCCAGATAGAAGTTGTTCTTTCGTACCGGACCTGCCGAGAAAAACTCGCTGGCACCGTAGTTCCTCGATGCACCATCGTCGAGCTCCCACACCGGCTTGTTTATCTTTTGCAAGACAATCTCTATTTCGAAACACCCAACGCCAGCCTGTAGGGGCGTAACCGAGTAATCGAAGCCGAGGTCGTTATCGACCAGGTGTCGTATACGATAAGAGTTAGGCTCCAGCACCTGCTCAATTTCCCTTAGCAAACTAGCAGGCGTATAGAAACGGTAATGGTCGACGTTCCAGCGCGATGGCGGATCGCGGCGTCTTTCGAATAGATGCTGATGCGGTACAATAATAACGAGGTAGCCGCCGATTT
>JBARIB010000131.1:0-12887 GCA_049799535.1 Allostellaceae bacterium
GGTCCTAATCGGCGCCGATCAGGACCCCGCCCCCGACGCAAATCTGCAAGACAGCTCAATATCTTGAGCCAGTTTATGGGTGGGGTCCCGCCTGGGCGCTGAAACACAGCTAGCGAATGCATCCCTAAAACAGACCCGGTGGCGGAGGGAAAGGCTTTCGAACCGCCGGTCGGTCCCCGATCGCCAAAATATGTGTGACTCTCTTGGGCACGCGCGCATAGTCGATGAAATTCGTGCACATCCGCGTTCCGGCCAAGAGCACGATCCACGCCATGCTCCACCGGCGCGGCCTGGTCAAGGTCCCGGGGCGGCCGCGGCGCGAAACTCGGGCCAGGCGCTCGGAGAGTGGATCTACTTCCGAACACGACCGGCCGGAGGCGGTCGATCTTTACAGCCGCCTCTTCCCGCGACTAAAGCTGCGCTCCAACTTGTTGGGCGAGAACATCGAATGACTGATCTGATCAAGGCGCTTTGCGAACGGCGCGAGGAGTTACGGAACGAGCTGCAGGAGCACCCCTCATTCCAGGAGTACGAGCTGGTATGTCGGCTCCTCGAACGTCGCGAAGCCTCTGTTTCGACACCTTCGTCTCTTCGACCGAAGGCTCCGGAACGTAAGCCAGCCCCGCGACGTAAGCCAGCTCGGCAGCAACAGCCGGTCGACCGACCGGCCCCATTCACACGGACGGACAAGGGGATGAATGCCGTAATCGAGGCCTCCGCCGACTTCCTGCGCCGCAAGGGCGCTCGCGCCGATTCGGTCGAGATCCAGGGGGAGTTGGTCCGGTGCGGCATCCTCGAAGACGGTCCGCGCGATCGGTCGAGGATCACCTCGTACCTCGGCCGCGCCAAGGCCATGTTCGACAACGTCCGTGGCGAGGGGTACGGGTTGAGGGAGTGGCGGACACCGTCCGGTTGAACCGATGGCGATCAGAGATTTTGCTGAGCCGATGACCGAAACCGCGCGGCCGCTCTAGCAATGGGGGCGGCCCCCGGCGACTGGGATGACCGCTTACCTCAGGAACGGCGGCACTCTGAAAAGATCGGCGGTGACCGCGAACTCTGCGTCGACGCGCACGACCCAGTCTTACGTCGGGAACCGGGGCCGAATAGCCTATCGCGTCCGCAGTCCATGTGTCCGCAGGTGGGGAAGCGGCCGAAAAATTGGCCCGGACGCGCGTTCGCCGTGCCAGCATAAGACCGACCAGTCCACGGCCGCTCCCACGGCCGCCTGGCCACAGAATTCGCCTGGCGTTCGGCGATCTCCCGATCGAGAAGCGGACCGAGCCGTTCGGCGTGACTGAGCTCGCCGGCGCCGGGATCGGCATCGAGCTGGCTGAAGGCCCGCGCCTTGCCGGCGAGCCCGAGCCGATGCGGCGGAGCACAGCTGCGGTCTCGTCAAGTGCTTCGTCCCAGGTGATACGACGCCAGCCCGGATCAGGGTTACCTTTCGCACAGGGCGCCCTGGCCGTCGGATGCGAGGGGTCGGGCTCAAATTCCAACGAGCCGCCCGTTCTCGGCCACAGCCTCGCAGTCGCAGCGGGAAAGGAAAGGTACAGAGGGCAAAAGGCGGCGATGCGGTGGCGTTCTTCGGGCACCCGGGATGTCTCGAACCAATATTCTAAATCGCGGACAGAAGTGTGTCCGAGATCCTGCCTTAAGTCACCACGAACGTAGCTCGATTCAGGTGACGGGTTTAGGACGAGCAAGATGACGCTCGGCTGACGGATCCTTCCTACGATTGCGTAGTGGAGGACCAAAACAAGACTGAAGACGAGATCGAAAAGGCAGAGCAATACGAGGCTCTCAAACAGATATTGTTGCGTCTGCTCGACGATCCGCAGGTTCAACAAAAAATCGTCACCTTACTGCGTCGTCGGCTTGGACTATATCCAAGGGAATAAGCCGTCCTCAGGCAGGACCCACCGTTATGCAGGTTGGAGAATACAGTAATGCTTGAAACCACCGATCCAGACACTCAGAAGGTCGATCCACATCTCACGACCAAAATCGTCCGGAGTTATTTCCGGCATCATACAGTCGGAGCCGGTCAGGTTTCAGAACTCATCACATTAGTAAATCGAACACTTGGTCAGCTTGGGCGGCCAAATCCTCCCGAGGAAGTTCCCACTCCCGCTGTGCCCGTGCGGCAATCTGTACGGCACGACTATGTGGTTTGCTTGGATTGCGGCTATAGGGGGAAAGTGCTGCTACGCCACATCAGTAAGCGGCATGGGTTGAGCCGAGACGAATATCTGAAGCGGTGGCAGTTGCGGAGGGATCATCCTCTGACCGCCCCTGGCTATTCGGAGCAGCGCTCAATCATGGCACAGGAACTCGGCCTCGGTCGCAAGGCCATTACAAAGGCACGCCCCGCGGCGGCACCAACAGCACCGGCCTCGACCGATGCCGATCCGAAATCCGAGGCGAAGCCTAGGCGGAGACGGACCATCGGTTCCACATCCAAATCCGATGTCGCGAGTGAAACGGCAGCGAAAAATCCATCCGTAAGGCCGAGGCGATCACGCTCTCGGGCGGCGTCGCCGTAACCGTACAATCCTCGCCAAAACCGAAAGCCTCGCTCGAACCCACAGACCGCCGCCAATGCGGGGGCGGGTGGAAGATGATCATGGGTTCGGGATGTCTGGACCTGCCGGAGGGCGCCCAACGCGCAAGGTGGGACCGAGTTCGAATCCGCCTTCCTCCAGCGCGGAGTCAGCAACGAACCGGGTGCGCGAAGGGGTCAAGGCGGTGGCCGCGGGCATGAACGACGATGCCCGCCGACAACTCGCGACCGCGGTTCTCGTTTCCTTCAACCGCCTGGCAAGAACGACCGTGGTTGCCGTCGATGAATAGGCGCCGCCGATGAGCGCTGGAAATAGCGTGCCAGCCCTTGCCGGACGATACCGTTGGACGAGGTAGGTCAATAGGTCAAATGGCTTCGCGCAAGTCGGCGGGTTCGGCAGTTTTTCGAAGAATTACGGCACCGCCGCCTCCAATCTGCTGGAGGCCGAAATCGTTACCGGCGGATGGGGCCGTGCGCATCGCGAACAGCTGCATGAATGCTGATCTGTTCTGGGCCCTCAAGGGGGGTGGGGGCAGCAGCTTCGGCGTCGTCACTCGGCTGACCTTGTTGTTGTGGGTGATGCCGGCACGGGCCTCGCGGCCGGCGACGCGATGACCTGCGCCCAGGATATCGTCGGCAAGAGCCATCAGCTCAAATGTCTCGATGGTCCGCGAATGGAGCGCGATCGCTCTCGACTGCATCGCACGGCGCGGACTTGTCGATTAGGCGGCATTCTATCCCGGCCCACGCGAGTTCGTGCGCCGTACCCAATCCCGGGGGACCGGCCCCGACGGTCAGCCCTTTCGGCCCTTTGCTCATGGCATCCCCTCCCGTCGCTCAATGACAACCTGCCGAGCGGTCATGAAGGTTCCTGTAGCGCAGGAACGCAACTATCCTCATAGTGCTGATGCCCGAGCCGTAACACGAATGTAATCGTCAGGGAGGCTGCCGATGGACAAGAGCGCAGAAGTCGTAGTGCCATTGGGCGGGTTGCGGGCGATCAGCCGGTATCAATGGCTGGTTTTTCTTGTCGTGTGGGCCGGCTGGACGTTGGACGCGGCCGATTTCGGGCTCTTCTCGCTGGTCTTACGGCCGGCGATGATCGAGCTGCTGGGTGGCAACCCGCCGCTCACCGAGATCGGCAAGTTTGGGGGTCTGCTCAGCATGGCGGGCCTCCTCGGCTGGGCGTTCGGCGGCTTTTTGTTCGGTATCATTGCCGATTACGTCGGCCGGGTGCGAGCCCTCGCCTATAGCATCCTGATCTACAGCGTATTCACCGCGCTGCAAGGGCTATCGCAGGGCATCCTCGACTTCGCGATCTACCGCTTTATCGCCGGGCTCGGCACCGGCGCCGAACTGATGGTCGGCATTCCGCTGTTGACGGAGACGCTTGGCGAAACGCACCGGGCCAAGATCGCCGGGGTCATGATGACCGGTGGCGCGGTCGGCACTTTCGTCGGCGCCTGGGCTTACGGTCTGGTCGGAGGCTATGGCTGGCGTTACGTGTTCTTCCTCGGCATCGTGCCGGCGATCCTCTTGGCGGTCATCCGCCGCCGAATGTTGGAGCCGGACCGCTTCGCCGATGTCCAGCAGCGCCGCCGCGCCGTCTCCGCGGGTCTGCGCGACGACGCCGGCGACCGCGAGTTCATGCGCTTTGTGCCGGTCCAACTCTTCTCGAAAGAGCACCGCTACAACACGATGGTCGGGGTATTGTTCGGCCTCGGTTCTCTGCTGGCGATTTGGACCACGGTTATCTGGCTGCCGACGATCCTGTCCTTGATGGCTCAGAAGAGCGGCGCCGCCGACGCCACGGCGGCAGTGCCGTTCGTCAGCCGCGGCATGATGCTGTGGAGCCTCGGCGGCATTGCCGGCTATATCGCCTTCGGGTTTATCGCTGATTTGATCGGCCGGCGCGGAACGGTGATCTTCTACAGCGTCGGCACGATCGCCGCCGGCCTGACCTTGTATTTGGCGCTTCCCGAGTACGAGCCCTGGTACCCGCTGGTGCTGCCGATCTTCGGCTTCTTCGTTTTCGGGGTGTTCTCCGGCTATGCGGTCTATCTGCCGGAGCTGTTCCCGACCCACATCCGCTCGACTGCGGTCGGGTTCTGCACCGGCAGCGCCCGCATCATCACCAGCTTCGGCCCACTGGTCGCGGGGCTCCTGGTCGGCGCCTTTGGTGGCAGCTTCAATAGGGTCACCGCCGTCATGACCTGCTTCGCCCTGCTCAGCATCGTGGCGATGCTGCTCGGTCGCGAAACCAAGGGTAAGCCATTGCCGCGGTAGCGCAGCTGCTGCCGCCTCACGGCACCTCGTTCGATGATGGTGACGGAGACGGCGAACATGCCGCCCAGACCGTGGCAGACCGAAATCTTGGAGCCGGGGATCTGGGCGGGGGCGGTGCCGCGCATCTGACGCACGCTCTCCTGCAAGGCGTACATGCCGTACATGCCGGAATGCATGTAGGAGAGGCCGCCGCCATCTGGGTTTTCCCGAATGCCGGCAATCCGCGTAAGGTCCAGCGGTTTGCGCCGGATTGGGCGGCAGCCCTGCGCCGGATGGAGGCTTTGGAGCCGGAGGTGCTGATCCCTGGCCACGGCCCCGTCATCTTTGGCGAGGCGAGGGCGGCTCAGGTTCTGCGGGATGGTGCCGAGGTGCTGGAAAGCCTGACCCGCCAGACGCTGGAACTCATGAACAAGGGGAGTTCACTGGACGAAATCCTGCATTCTGTATCCGCTCCCGCCGACCTCCTGGCGAAGCCGCACCTGCTGCCGAAATACGACGACCCGGAGTTCGTCGTCCGCAACATCTGGCATCTCTATGCCGGGTGGTTCGACGGGAACCCCGCCCATCTCAAACCTGCCCCCGCGACCGAACTGGCTACCGAGTTAGCTACCCTCGCGGGCGGGGCCGACAAGCTGGCCCGCCGCGCCGCATTGCTAGCCCAAGGCGGTCGGACCCGGCTGGCGGCCCACCTCGCTGAACTTGCCGCCGCCGCCTCGCCGCAGGACAGGACAATCCAGACTACGCGGGCCAGCATCTACGAACGGTGCGCCGAGGCCGAAACATCGCTGATTGGAAAGGCCCTTTTCGCCGTTTACCAGCGTGAAGCAAAGGCGAAATCGACCTTCTGAGAGGACCCGCCGAATTTGGGCCTTTCACGCATCTCAGCTGATCTTTGGCGGCACCGGCGAGGTCGGCTATGGGGCGCTATACCGCCAGGTCTCCTCGCCCAGGCCGATGACGTGATAGAATGACAAATCGTGAAGGGAGGACCAGATGAGTGTCGAACTCAATGAGGAGGAGCGGGAGGAAATCCGCACGACGATTGAGCCCTACAAGTGGTATCCGCAAACGTGCGGGCCGCGTCGATCTGATTCTGGAGCGGGCGCGGGCGACCGGGAAGATCAACGATCCGGTGCCTTTGACGACAGTTTTTGCAGCTCCTCGGTCTGCGAATGAGGGGCGAAGCACCAAAACGGTAGCCGATCTCGGGGGGGACTAAGAGTTCGAATCCGCCTTCCTCCAGCGCGGAGTCAGCCGGGTACCCTCTTGCTTTGAAAAAACGGCTAACGCCAAAGCGTGGAATCAGCCCCAGGCTGGCCAATACCGGGCGTGACGGTGCAGCCCCTGCGACAGATGAACGGCTATGCCTCGTTCAACCAGGTGTTCTTTACGGACGCCAAGGTCGTGCCCGAGTTCCTCGTCTTCGACGTCGGCAACGGCTGGGCGGTGACGACAACGCTGATGCACGAACGCCGCGGCGCCGACGCGCTGCGCAGCTGGGCGATCCCCTCCGACAAGCCGGGCCGCATCGCACCGCCGGGCGGAAGTTCGCACTACAACAAGAAACTGCTTCGGTAACGGTATGTGGTTGAACGGTGCATCGCGATCGCGCGGTTCATCGCCTCGAAATCCGCGTGGCTTCCGACGCTGATCGAGCCGAGCGTGACGCGGCGGCCGGTCAGCATAAGGGATCGAGCCCCCCGATCTCGACGACAACAATTTGCACCAAGGCCGCCCTGCACAGGGGGTAGGCCATTTCTCGGGCCGTGGGACGGCCACCTCCGCTGCCGCAGGGGGTAATCCGATTTGGCCGGGTTAGATCACGCCCTCGACGATGAAAGCACGACCGGTCGAGTTGGCGAGCCGGGTCGAGTCGCGGTTTCCGCATGGGTACAAAGCGGTTTGGGTTCTGTTGTTGTGACAGCGGCCTGCCAAATGTTTTGATCATCTCGTACCAATCCATCCATTATTATTAATACAAAGCTGCTACTCGGCTGCTCGCTCGGCCAATCCGGCGAAGGTCCGCAATACCTCACATGGGTCCGTTGTCGCCCGATCACATCCTCCTGGAGGCCGGAGATTTTTCCCACGCAACCACTGCCGAGGCAAAAATGTGGCATGCGAGGAAGTTGAATTGATCGGGCTCTGTTTTCGAGGAACGCTGCTCGAAAGCTAGTGGTGCGAGTCAGACAGATGGTACCCTCGTCCGTCGGCAATTATTCGCCTTGTCAAAGGCGGGAGCATGATCGTGCTACAGGTAGAAATTTGTCGCCCTCTACCGGGTGAGGCTGCGAAACTCAGTGCACTTGCGCTGTGGTCCAAAGCACTGTGGGGCTATGACGCCGCCTTCAATGGAAGCATGTCGAACCCCTCTGACTGTAGACCCCGAGGCCATTGCAAAATATCCCTTCTACGTCCTCGAGAAAGGCGGCACGATCACCGGATTCTATGGCCTGAGCGGCCAGCCTCCTCGGGGAGAGATTGAGTTTCTGTTGTTCGAGCCGAAGGGCGTTCGCAGTGGTCGCGGGCAGCGATTGGCACGACATCTCTTGGCATTGGCCCGAAGCCTGGGATTCGAGGAGATGGACATTTCGGTTGATCCCTATGCTGAGAACTTCTATGTGGCGATGGGTGCCGTGCGGATCGCCGAGGTCCCGTCCGACGCGATACCAAAATCGCCTGATCCCGCGATTGAGATTTTCCCTGCACGGATCTTGTTATGGCCGCATCGGTTTGATTTGCATCCGGGAGAAGGAAATGGCAAGGATACCCATGATACCGGTCGGCTCAGTAACGAAATTAAATTGCTCAATCCTGCTTACGGAGCGAGGAATATCAGGCGCTGACGGCGACGATTTTCTTTGCGGGCACTGCGGATCAGTAATGTTGGAGGATTTCGGACCCTTCCGCAGGAGGGGCAATCCCGTCTATCAGTGCGCCTACTGTGAAAACAATAATGACCTACCATTCGCCGCGAGTGATGGTCGCCACTGGCCCTCACGGTAATCGAGATTGAAAGCAGTCGGCAACGGCTCGACCTGGCCCTTATGCGGCTGAAGACGAGACAAGGAGAAACGAAACCCCAGCACGTGGAATGCCGGGGCTTCTCAGTTGGCGCCTCCAGTCACACAAGGGCTCAAAATGCAATGGGCGCTCGGCTGACGGACCTTGGGTATGATCACTTGATGGATAACAGAACCAAATTCGATGACGAGATCACGACGCCGGAGCAGCACCAGACGTTCAAACGGATGCTTTTGCGTCTGCTGGACGATCCACAAATTCAGCAGAAGATCGGCGCTTTCCTGCGCCATTCAGGTCTAGTTAGATCCAGTGGAATGAACGTCCCTCAGCGTTGGTATCCCTAATTCATAGGGTAACAGATCAGGGGCACATTGCTGAGAGCATTAACCTGGTTATGGAGCCGGGCGAACGTCAGATCAGCATTGGCTGTCGCCGTCGCGGGGTCGCGGAGATCCTTCCTTGCGGCTCCCCTGTCACTGGTCCATCCCAGCCTGTTATTTTCGGCGTTGAAATGCTTGGCCACCCCTTCAAAGAGGTCTCTTGGTCAAAGGATGTGAAGGCTTTCGTGGTCAAGTCCTGGATGCCACAGTTGGCCACGGATTTATTGTAGGCGACCTACTACACCAGAAGAGAAAGACAAGATCGACTGGATCGCTTGCAGCAAGTTATCGAGAATTATCGGTTTGGCGATATACGCATCGCATCCGCTCTCCAGGGCTCTCTTTTCATCCCCCGGCATAGCAAAAGCGGTTACGGCAATTATCGGAATGGCCTTCGTCTGATCATCCTGCTTGAGCATACGGGTCACGTCGAGTCCACTAATGTCCGGCAATCGAATATCCATCAAGATCAAATCAGGTTGTTTGTCACGAGCGAGGTCGATTGCCTCCCAACCCTCCGGAGTTTGCAATATGTCGTAGTTGTGAGCCTGTAGAAGCTGACTTAACAGCTTCAAACCTAGCTGATTGTCCTCGACGACCAAGATCCGCTTACGGTTTGCATTATCCTGATGCTCTAGATTTTCCGTTCTCTCAGCTGCGTCCGCCAATTCAGACCTGATCATGGCCATCTACGCAAAAATCCGACCCGAAAGAATTCAACTAAGATGCTAATTTTTAATGAAGGAGGAGAACGTTCGAGACGAAATCATGGAAACCGACGTTGATGGTGGCTCGACCAGAAAACCCAATCCACATGTATCTGTCAGCCAGTCTCAGTGGGGTAAACGTGTTATTGAGCTTTTTCTCGCGTTTCGCCGCATCCACGCCATCATGCCGATAAGCGGCGGAGCAAGCCTCAGCAGCCGATAGTTGCGCGGCCATCAGACATTGACCCAATCCACTTTAACCATTTTACGTATTGACTTCATTAGTTACATTCTATCAAAAATGCTTGCAGCTTGCTCGAGATAATGAGAGGCAGGCGGCAAATTCGATAAACACCGCTCACCCGATTTTCCGTAGTAGAGCGGGGTGGATCGTGCCTGAGAGGCAGTTCAGGAATTTATCCGCACCGAAGGAATTACGCTCTGCCCAAATGCCTGCCGTCCTGCCGGTCCAAGGCGATGCCGACTGGGTTCCATTAGGACCATGCGATTACGCGTGACCACTTGCGCCGACAAGCCGCTGATCGCAACTTGAGAGGCCCCACAGTAACATTACTCGTCTAGTCACGTGGTGCAGCCAATGCCCGAGGGCCATCACTGCACCAGCACCGGTCACCCGCTATCTGCCAAGGGCTATTTTTCCACGAGATTGGTGATTGCGAAAACCGCGCCCCGTTCAGAATGGTGCTATCCCGATGCGGCCAACCGGGGATATCTGATACCCCATTCACCCGTTTCGGGCGATTTTGCAGAGCAAAAGGAAAATCAAAAATTTATGTGGAGCACCGTAGGTTGCAGTAACTCGCCCATGCCGACGGACCCCCTCAGGACCGCCCTCGTGATCGGAGCACCCGGCATCCGAAGCGAGCGATCGTAAATGGTCTTGCTGTTGCCGCTCGGGCCGTGGCTGCGCCGACCTCTGCCTCGGACCTCTCTGACCCAAAATGCAAGGAAATTTGAAGATGAAGGCTAGCCATTTTGAACAGATTGCGGATTGCTGGTCATCGGAAGAGCGGCCTGCCACGTATTATCGCACAGCAGCGGCACGAGCCCGGAGGCTCCAGGCAGCCGCTACCACGCCCAGAGTCAAACATTATCTCGACAAGATGATTGCTCATTGTGAACGGTTAGCTGGCAAAGTTGAACCCGGCGTCTCACCCGGTTCCAACATGCGGTACGCGGGCAGCACGCGAATGGCGAGGAGATCGTGATCGACTTCAACCGGGATCTTGCCGACGTCGCCGAGAAGAAGGAGCGGCCTCGTTCAGGGATCAAGGCTGGATGACAATGGGCGCGGGTCTTGGTCTCACGGAACGAACCCACTGAGCAGAAAGAGATCGCGAGCAGGTACTCGTTCATGTTCGGTCATCGAGCAGCCCGTATCCATTTGATCGAGCCGGGTAAAATGAAACCCCGGCAGGGGGAGCGCCGGGGTTTCGGATTGGCGACTCGTGCTGGGGGAGTAAGTCGCCAAATCTAAGGAAACATGACTTTCTGAACCGTCCGACAAATTGATCCAGGTCAAGCGTCAGTTTTCACGCCTTCGTTTGTTTCGTAGGCTGTCTTCGTCGGGAGCCCGTCACGAGGCAAGAAAAGCGAGCTTCTCGTCGAGCCCATCCGACGAGGAGAAAGAAGGCGTGTCAACGGCAGAGAGAAAATGCACCGAGCGGGCCGGAGTAAAATTGCATCACTGACGGATGGGAGGAGCGGGAGCCACGCGCAGCACGGCGAGCATGGCGAGCACCGGACCTTCCCGGCAGTCAGCACCTTCTCCTTCTCGCGAGGGCGCGGCTAGTGACATTTCGTCGAGACCACAAGCGCTGCATCGCCTTCCTGTGCAACGATGACAGGATCAGGTTTGTGCAACGCACGAATGACGAGTCTTGGAACTGCGTCGATACGACGATCACACAGCCCGAGCTATACTAAAACCCGCGAGAGAGCCGGTCAGTGTTATGCCGCCGCTATAAGCGCATGGTTCGAAAGGGCTCAATATGACGACCAGTATGGTAGATTGCATCACATAGCCATGAAGGGAGTTAACAAGAGGAAGGAGATCGTGGTCGAGATCCGCAAACTCATCACCACCCGTGAAACGGTGTTCTCGGAACTCGGTGTCAAGCCAATCGGCGCACCGTGCGAGCCGCGGGAATGGCGGTCATCCACAACCCGTTCGCCCGTCAGTTCGTCGAGGATTTGAGACCGTTGTTCGAGGCCGGGGCAATGCTCGGAGAGCGGCTCATGCCAGAGTTGGTGAGATTGCTCGACGGGCCCCCAGTCTCTTATGGCAAGGCTGCGATCGTCGATGTTGCGGGTGAAATGGAGCATGGCGGCGCCTGCGTCCACCCGATGCTCGGCAAACCGATGCGGGCGGCGGTGGAAAAGCGGTCATCGGATCAAATGTCAAGGTGGCGGCTGCGGGCGCGGTTCTCGACGTGCCGCTCGGGCACAAGGACGATGCTTGGTCATTCCCACATTTCGACACTATTACGGTCTCAGTCGCCGATGCCGCTCGACCCGACGAGGTCCTGGTCGTGATGGCGATCGCTGATGGCGGGCGGCTGCGGAATCGGTGCGGTACTGAGCCAATCCGGTAGGGTCCAAATCTCGAAAAGGCCGGTAGCCCTAATATGGTCGCATCAGGATTTCTAGAAGATCCCGAAGTTCGTCAGTGGCTCAACGGCGTCGAACCGGCCTGGACCATCCTCGAATTCGATAGCTTCAATGCGCTTCGCCATGAGCCCTCGGCCAGTAACCATGCGATCCGTCTTGAAGCCAACCTCGCTGGCGCAGAAATCACGGGATCTGCCGTCAGGGCCAGTGCGCTACTCTTGCTTCAACGAGCAGCCGAGACAGGTGGACTGAAACTAACCGCGACCGGCAACCTAGCCCGCGCCGTAGTCGAGGAGATGTGCGGGATCATTCAATGGCCTCATTATGACAAGGATGAGTTGTTTCGCTACCACAAGGTCCTAAACGAGCCCGACTTCCTACCGCTGCATTTCATTCGCATTCTGACGCAAACTGCGAAGCTCTTCCGAACGCATCGTGGAAGGCTGGTACCAACGCCGTTGGGCAGGAGAATGCTCGCGCGGGAACAGGGCGGATCCTTGCAAGCTCTGCTTTTCCACATTGCATTCTGGCATATGAACCTCGCGTATTTCGACCGATACCCGCTCGACGTTTGGCCTCTGAGCCAAGTGGGTGTGATTCTGTGGTGTGTTTGGGCGTCGGCACACGATTGGCTGCCGAGAGAGACACTCACGCGGCTTTGCACGACTCCGGTCAACGGCGTTTTGGAGGCGACATGGGATTTCGGTTCGAGCGCCATGGAGGCTCGCATTCTCCGACCATTGGTCTGGTTCGGACTTTTGGAATCGCGAAGTGAGGAGAGGTCGACAACTGAGTTGGTTGGAAGCCGCCTGTACCGGAAGGCACCGCTGTTTGATCGTTTCGTGAAATTTAATGTTCAGATCGAGGGCCCGGACATTCGCCATTAGCCACTCGTGTCCTGATACAAACGTAGAAGCGTCGAGGCCGAAGCCTCCGGAGGGGTTATCTGCCGATGCTCCCAAAAGAAGTCCTGCTAGGGGGCCGCTACACAGGCGTATGGTTTGGCCCCTCTGAACTATGTCCGGCTGCTTCAGACCCGCTCCAGCCTCTTCCGAGGCGATCGGCGGTGCCTTCGTTACGACCTATCGTCGGGTCGAGGTCGAAAAAGAAGGGAATTAGGAAGTGGGCCCACTCGTTCTCTAGCCAATGCGTATTGGAAAGACGAAGATGACTAGTACCTAGTTGCGTAAATTAGCGTATTGAGAGCGGGGGTGTTTTGAGAAGACGACCTGCTTGGTCCATTCGAACGGCTGAGCGTCTTGGTTGTAGGCGGCGATGAAGGCGTCGATCTGGTCG
>JBARIB010000132.1:0-1700 GCA_049799535.1 Allostellaceae bacterium
TGGCCCGAGAGACCGCCGCCGCCGGCAAATTGCTCGTCGAACGGTTGGCGATCTATCCGGCTTACGCGCGCGATGTCGAGCGCTGGGTCGATCCCGCGCTGCGACCCGCCGTGCTCCGCGCAATCGACGCCGATGGCCTTGCACGAACCGACGACTGGGTCCCCGGCTCCGGAACCGAGCCGCCATTAGTGATTGCCCCTCACCCCGGCCCTCTCCCCGCAAGCGGGGCGAGGGAGAAGGTAGGCCCCTCTCCCCGCTTCAGCCGGGAGAGGGATGGTGAGGCGCAGGTCGCAACGGTGCTGAAACGAGCCGCGGCCGGAGAGACGCTCGACCAAGCAGAGGTAGTCCGCTTGTTCCAGGCGCGCGGCGACGAATTTCATGCAGTCTGTGGGGCAGCCGACGAATTGCGGCGGCGAGTCAACGGCGATGTCGTCAGCTATGTCGTGACGCGCAACATCAACTACACCAATGTCTGCTATTTCCGCTGCCAGTTCTGCGCCTTCTCAAAGGGCAAGCTCAGCGAAAATCTGCGCGGCCGCCCCTACGATCTCGATCTCGGCGAGATCCGCCGGCGGGTCGAAGAAGCCTGGGAACGCGGCGCGACCGAGGTCTGCCTGCAGGGCGGCATCCACCCAGAATACACCGGAGCCACTTATCTGGCGATCTGCTACGCGATCAAGGAGGCCGTTCCCGATATCCACATTCACGCCTTCTCGCCGCTCGAGATCTGGCAAGGCGCCAAGACCCTCGGTCGCACGGTCCCCGACTTCCTGCGCGAGCTAAAGGCGGCTGGACTAAGTTCGCTTCCCGGTACTGCCGCCGAAATCCTCGACGATGAGGTCCGCGCCGTGATCTGCCCCGACAAGATCAAGACCGCCCAGTGGCTCGAGGTCATGGAGGCCGCACACGGGGTGGGCCTGCGCAGTACGGTCACGATCATGTACGGGCATGTCGACCGCTACGAGCATTGGGCGCGTCATCTATTGCGCATCCGCGCATTGCAGGCGAAGACCGGCGGTTTCACCGAATTCGTGCCCTTGCCCTTTGTGCCGATGGAGACGCCGATCTACCTGAAAGGCCGCGCCCGCCGCGGCCCGACCTATCGCGAGGCAGTGCTGATGCACGCCGTCGCGCGTCTCGCGCTGCACCCCGTCATCACCAATATCCAGACCTCCTGGGTCAAGATGGGAAGTGGCGGTGCCGCCGCCTGCCTCACCGCAGGCGCCAACGACCTCGGCGGCACCCTAATGAACGAGAGCATCACGCGCGCGGCCGGTGCCGTGCACGGCCAGGAGATGCCGCCCGAGAGCATGGAAGCGCTGATCCGGTCATTGAGCCGCGAGCCGCGCCAGCGCACCACCCTCTACGCCGATGCCCCCGCCACCCGCATGGCCACCTCCTTTGGCGCCGCTCCGCTTATCGAGCCGGTCAACACGCCAGCTCGGCGCTACGAGCGGCATCACCAGAGTGCCGCCGCCGATTAACCCCGCGATCCAAAATGACGCTGAAAATATCACCAGGTCATGCGTCATTCCCGCGAAAGCGGGAATCCAGGGCCCCGCTGTTCAAACGGCTGGCCTGGCCCCCGCTTTCGCGGGGGTGACGGTTTAGGGAGGAAGAGCATGGAGATCGAGGCCGCCGTCTTTCGCAAGGTGCAGGAGCCGCTGACGATCGAGGCGGTCGACATCGACAAGCCGTGG
>JBARIB010000133.1:0-2713 GCA_049799535.1 Allostellaceae bacterium
TGCAGTGCTTTGATCAGATCGCTTGCGTCCATATGTCCGGCCTGTTGGTGCGCTCGCACATGAACGCTGGCCAAGATGGTTTCCGCGACAAGAGCTCCAAACAGAATCACGACCTCATAGCGGGCCACTGGAAAATGCGGAATTTCTCTCGTCGTGGATCGATTGATCGCACCATCTGCTCATTATCTTGCAAGTTCTGGCATCAGCTCAGCACGGTTGTAGTGAGTTGCTCCCCGTGTCTGGCTGATCTCTAGCCTGCGCCTGCCAACGCGGCCGGCGCCGCTGTTGCGGCGTAGTTTTCTCCCGTAACCATCAGTTTCCAGGCGCTGCGCGCCATCTTGTTGGCCAATGCCACAGCGGCCAACTTTGGCGACTTGCGTTTGAGGAGTTCGGTCAGCCACGGCGATGGCCTTCCGCCGCGCTGGGCATGCTGGATCACGGTGGTAGCCCCAACAACCAGTACACTGCGCAATCCTTCGTCGCCGGCTCGCGTGATCCCGCCGAGCCTGGCCTTGCCCGCGGTCGAATGGTCTTTCGGCGTCAAGCCGATCCAGGCCGCGAACTGGCGTCCGGATCGGAATAGCTCAGGCTCCGGGGTCTTCATTGTCAGCAGCACCGCGCCGATCGGGCCGACGCCGGGGATCTTGGTGAGCCGTCGGCTGCATTCATCGGCGCGTTGCCAAGCGATGAGCCTGGCATCGACCTTGTCGATTTGCGCCTGCAGTTGCGCATATTCCTTGGCCTGGGCCGCGAACAGCTCCCGAGCCAAGGCGGGCAGGCTCTCGTCGGCTTCGATGCGCTCAAGCAGAGAAGCGAGGTGAGCCTTCCCCTTGGCGGCTGTAAGACCGAACTCGTTCGCATAGCCCCGGATGGCGTTGCTCAACTGCGTGCGATTGCGGATCAGCCGGTCACGGACGCCGACCAGCATCAAGGCCGCTTGCTGCTCCGCTGTCTTCACCGGCACGAAGCGCATTGTCGGCCGGCTCATCGCCTCGCACAGCGCTTCGGCGTCCGCCGCGTCGTTCTTGCCGCGCTTGAGGTACGGCTTGACCAGTTGCGGCGCGATCAACTTCACCGAATGCCCGAACGATTGCAGCAGCCGCGCGCAATGGTGGCTGGCGCCGCAGGCTTCGATCGCGATCACCGTCGGTGCAAGCTGCTCGAGGAATGCCAACATCTCCTTGCGCCGCAGCTTCTTGCGCAGAACCGGCTCCTTGGCGGTGTTCACTCCGTGAAGCTGGAAAATGTGTTTCGACGTATCCATGCCAATGCGGCTAATCTGTTCCACGGACGGCCTCCTTTGTCTGAGATCTACCGCGACCTCATTCTGGCACCCTTGATGCCGTCGGGGGCCGTCCACACCAACAGATAGACTGAAGCGACATCAGCGTGTGCAGCGGCATTGCCGAAAAGAGTAAGGCAGTCAAACGTGCTTTTCCCGGTGATCGGCACAACCAGGGACTCGCAGGCTTACCGCGGAATGGAATCGAGGTGTTGGCGAGTCTTTATGGCAGAGAACATCCAGGGCATGTCGCTCCTGCGCCGGCATCTGTCCCCGCTTGTCCGGTTGATTTTGGTTGGCGCCTTGGCCGTAGTCGCTGTTGGTGCAATTGTCGCGTGGCCCGTCGTCGGGAAGAACGCCGCCGAGCAAGAGCGCGCGCAACAGGTGCACGCAGACACCGCGCTGCCGGGTTCAAAATCGAGCCGGTTCGCTTATTGAGCTTCCGTCCGGAGCAGGTCATCGAGCGCAATATCGCGGTCGACGATAATATGACGAGCCGGTATTTTCGCATTATTCCGGGCGGGTCATCAAAGTAATTGCCAGCCGCCGCGGCCCGCCCCGGAAAATCACGTATTTCGAACCGATCCCGCCCCGCCTCGCCCGCTCGACCCTTCGACCTGCTCGTCATCGTCAACCCGACGATGACGCTCAGCCGTCGGGTAGCTCGGCGATATAGGCCGACGCCTGATCGCCCAGCTGCTGGATGACCTGCTCGCGTACCTTGCCATAATCGGAGGGGCTGAGCGTCATCGTGTCGTGCGCCTTACACATCTGGGTGCCTCTGCCGAAGATGAAGGACATCACCCGAGGCACGTTCTCGTCGGTGGCGAAGAACACAGCGACGATCGTTATTCGGAGCACCTGATCGCTGCCGCAGGAGGCCGATACGATCTGGAAGTTGCCCCGCCCGGTGCTGTGGCTGCTGGTCTCGAAGATGACAACCCGGCGGTCCCGGTCGGGCAACCGCCTGAGCGCCTCGAGCGACCTCTCGGCCACGACTGCGGTCCCCTCTCCGTCCGACCTCCGTAGGACAGAAAGCACGGCCTCGGAGGCGGTGAAGCGTGGCTGGGTGGCAATCACCGGGGTAAACACGGGGCCCGGCAGCCGGGCGGACACGCCGGGCTGGTCGGCCGCGATTGGCGGGCGCGGCATCATTGGACGGCTCGCCGGGCTGACCGGACCGGCCAGCGTTGCGGCCCTGCCAAGCGGCGCGCGGATGGCCAACGCAGCTTCGCTGCGCCAGCCGACGCCCCGAAGCACGGTCCGGTAGGCCTCATACCAGTTGAGCGTATCCTTCTCTCGATCGAAGCGGTGATTTGCCGCCAACTGCGCCAGCAGCGTCGAATTCAGCAGATCCTCTTTCTGCTGTCCGCTCAGCCCGTCCGCGAAGGAGACCACGCTGGCAGCGGCGACGTAGGCGCTGTGTGGCTG
>JBARIB010000134.1:0-3044 GCA_049799535.1 Allostellaceae bacterium
GTTCTGCTGTTCCGGCCGCAAGGCCTGTTCGGCGAGCGCATCATCGAAAGGGTTTGAAGATGCTCTATCGCGAGGTCGGCCAGTTCAAGGCGGGCTACGCCGCCGACCAAGCGATCTTTCCGATCCGCCAGGACCGCTGGCTGCTGCTGGCGGCGCTCGCCGTCGCCTACCTCGTGATCCCGGCGATGGGCTCCGAATACTGGCTGGCGACGATCATGATCCCGTTCCTCGTCTATGCGCTGGCCGCGCTCGGCCTCAACCTGCTGACCGGCTATGCGGGACAAGTGTCGCTCGGCACCGGCGGCTTCATGGCGGTGGGCGCCTTTGCGACGTACAAGCTGACGACCTCGTTCCCCGAGCTCAACATCGTCCTCGCCCTAATTCTCGCCGGGATCATCACCGCCCTTGTCGGAGTTCTGTTCGGCTTCCCGAGCCTCAGGATCAAGGGCTTCTACCTCGCGGTGGCGACACTTGCGTCGCAGTTCTTCCTGATCTGGGTGTTCAACAAGTTTCCGTGGTTCTACAACTACAGCGCCTCGGGCGTGATCAGCGCGCCGCCGCGCGCCGTTTTCGGCGAGGTCTACGTTACCGGCTCCGAAGCCGATCCCCGGGCGAAATACCTGTTCGTTCTCACCATCGTCATTCTCCTTGCACTCGCCGCCAAGGGGTTGGTGCGCGGCCGCATTGGGCGGTCCTGGATGGCGATCCGCGACATGGACGTAGCCGCCGAGATCATCGGCATCCGCCCGCTGCGGACAAAGCTGCTCGCCTTCGCTCTGAGCTCGTTCTATTGCGGCGTCGCCGGCGCGCTGTGGGCGTTCATTTACACAAGCGCGGTGGAGGCCAGCGCATTCGAGATCGACCGCTCGTTCCAGATCCTGTTCATGATCATCATTGGCGGACTCGGCAGCATTTTGGGCTCGTTCCTCGGAGCCGGCTTCGTCGTGCTTTTGCCGATCTTTCTCGACAACGCGCCGCGCCTTGCCGGGCTAGAGGTTCCGGTCAATCTCGTGACCAATCTGCAATCGATGATCTTCGGCGCGCTGATCGTCTTTTTCCTGATCGTCGAGCCGAACGGTCTGGCGCGGCTATGGGTGATCGGCAAGGAGAAGCTGCGGCTCTGGCCGTTCCCACACTGATGGCGAGGGACGTGATGTCGGTACGGCCGTCATCGTCGGCTCAGCACGAGAGCGGTCATCCGCCTGGATCGCTCCGGCTTGATTGAGCGGGGCCGATCCTATACATGGAGAGATCTGCCTACGATAAGGACCGCCTCGCACCATATCCGGCGGTCCAACAACAGAAAATTCAGGAGGGAACATGGAGAGCGGCAACGCCATCGGCGAATTGCGCCGTACCTGGCAGGCCGCAGCGCCCGGCTGGACTCACTGGGAGGAAAGATTTTCGGCGGGGCTCGACGAAGCGACTGAAATGCTTCTCGACATGGCCGAGGTCCGGCCCGGACTGCGGGTACTCGATGTCGCCTGCGGAGCCGGCAGCCAGACCTTGCGGGCCGCGCAGCGCGTCGGACCGACCGGCCGGGTCGTTGCAACTGATATCGCCGCCACGATGCTAACGCACCTACGCGAGAATGCCCGACGCGCTGGGCTCGGCAACATCGAGACCGTCGAATGCGCCGCAGAGGAGCTGACCCCGACTTTGGGCCGCTTCGACGCAGCGATCAGCCGGTTGGGGCTGATGCTGTTCTCGTCTCCAGCCCAGGCCCTCGCCGCCGCCCGCAAGCGGCTGAGGCCCAGGGCGCGGGCTGCCATGCTCGTATTTACCACTCCTGTAAGCAATCCGTTCATGGCGCGCCCGATGCAGGTGCTGCTGCGTCATGCCCATAGGGAGCCGCCGGGACCGGGGCGGCCCGGTATCTTCGCGCTTGGCGGTCCCGGCGTTTTAGAGAGGGTGATGGCGGAAAGCGGGCTAGCAGACCTGCGGACCCGCATCGTCCGGGCGCCGCTGCGGCTTGCATCTTCCGCCGACGCGCTGGCGATGATACAGCAGGCTTTCGGGGCCTACCGCGCCGTGCTGTCCGACCTTAGCGAAACGGACAAGGCGGCGGCGTGGGCCGAGGTTGCCGCGGTGCTGCAGGAATTCGAAACGGCGCGCGGGTTCGAGACCGAATTCGAATTCATTATCGGCGCGGGGTCCAACACCTAAGTTTTCGTAATCGACGCAACGGCCTCGGTCCGGTCCCAGCAACACGGGACGTGCGCTGGCGACGTAATGTCGCCTTTGGGGCAGGAAGAGCCGCTCGAGGCGCAAAGGCTGAATGGCCGAGAAGGTCGATAAACGACGATCGCGCTGGTATGTCGGCCTCGGCACCGGTGATTTAGAGCTGGCCGAAGCCCGCGGCTGACCCTCCGCGCCGCCCCTCGGGTAGTGTCTCAACCTGCACGCTTTTATTGTTTTCCTGCCGATCCTTCTCGACAACGCGCCGCGTCTTGCCGGATTTGAGGTCCCGATCAATCTGGTGACCAATCTGCAAACGATAATCTTCGGCGCGCTAATCGTCTTCTTCCTGATCGTCGAGCCGAACGGTCTGGCGCGGCTGTGGGTGATCGGCAAAGAGAAGCCGCGCCTCTGGCCATTCCCGCATTGATGGGAGAAACCTTGCGGCGGGACCCGCGCGAGCTTAGAAAGACACGCGAAACTGGTGCACAGGGAGGAGAAGATGAGGCTGTTCAGAACATTGCTTGCAAGCGCAGCGGCCGCGATCGCCGTATTCGGCGTCGGCGCCGATGCGGCGTTTGCACAAAACGAGCAGTTCATTCCGCGTCTCGTCTACCGCACCGGCCCCTATGCCCCAAACGGCATCCCGTTCGCCGACGGCTATGCCGATTATCTCGACATGATCGACGCGCGCGACGGCGGCGTCGGCGGCGTCAAGATCACCTACGAGGAATGCGAAACCGGCTACAACAACGACAAAGGCGTCGAGTGCTATGAGCGGCTCAAAAACCACGGGCCGACCGGAGCGAGTCTCGTCGACCCGCTGTCAACCGGCATCACCTATTCCTTGATCGAGCGCGCTACCG
>JBARIB010000135.1:0-2303 GCA_049799535.1 Allostellaceae bacterium
GGCCGGTGACAATATAGGCCAGCAGCCGCCGCTTGGCACGCACCTACTCGTCCATCGCACTGACTGTTTCCGCCACTTGCTTGCGAGCACCAGTGCGAGGTTCTGAGCTAAATCGCTCCGCTCTCTCTCAGTTCCGCGATCTCGGCGGCCGAGAGGCCGAGCCAGCCGCCGTAGATCTCGGCATTGTGCTGGCCGATCCTGGGGCTCGGACCGGGCTCGGCCGGGTCGGTGCCGTGCAGGCGCAGCGGCGTGGTCGGCACGACGATCTCGCCGAGCTCGGGGTGGTCGATGCGCGCGAGCATGCCGCGCGCATGCATGTGCGGATCGTGCATGACTTCGGGGGCAGTGCGCACCGGCGCACACGGAATGCGGTATTGCTTGGTGCGCGCGAACACTTCCATCTTCGGGAGCGTGCGGGTCCAGGCTTCGACGAGCGCATCGGTCTCGTCCATATGCGCGACGCGGGCGGCGTTGGTCGCAAAGCGGGGATCGTCCGCCAGATCCTCGCGGCCCATCGCTTTCAGCAGATTCTGGAAATGCGCCTCGGTGACAATATGGATCGCGACATGCCCGTCGGCGGTCGCATAAACATTGTAGGGCGCACTGTTGAGCCCCGATTGGCGGTTGCCGGTGCGGGGCGGGATCTCGCCGGTGCGGTAATAGTAGTCGTAGCTCGCCGCCAGGGTGGGCCACACTGTTTCCTGCATTGCGACCTCGACGAGCCGGCCCTCCCCGCTGCGGTCGCGGTCGTAGAGCGCTGTCACGATGCCGGCATAAAGATGAATCCCGCCCATGAAGTCGACAAGCGTCGGGCCGGCTTTGACCGGCGGCCCGTCCGGAAAGCCGGTGACGCTCATGATCCCGGAAGCCGCCTGGATCGTCATGTCCATTGCGAGGTTGTCGCGATCGGGCCCGCTGATGCCGAAGCCGGTACCGGTCGCATAGATCAGCCGCGGATTGATCTCATGCAGCTGGCGCCAGCCGACGCCGAGCGCGTCCATCGTGCCGGGCGAGAAGTTCTCGAGCAGCACATCGGCGCGCTCGACCATGCGGAAGAGCAATTCGCGGCCGCGCTCGTGTTTGAGGTTGAGCGTGACCGCGTGCTTGTTCTGGTTGAGGATCGCGAACGGCAAGGTTGCGCTCTTGCCCGGCTCGGCGCGGCGCCGTCCGGGCTCGCCGCGCGGCGGCTCGACTTTGATGACGAAGGCGCCGGCCTTCGCTAGCAACAGGCGCGCGTACGGGCCCTGAAAAATCTGCCCGAAATCGATCACGGTCACGTCCGACAATGGCCTGTTCGCCCGCTTTTGCTCCATCGGCCCTTCCCGCTGCCGTCAAACCAGAAATTTCAGTCGCGCATCCCCTGCGCAGGAGTCATGCTGACGCAGCTTCGCACGGAGGACATGCCAATGAAATACGACGTGATCTCGGCCGACTGCCACATCGATCTGATCTGGCTGGCCCCCGATCTGTTCACTTCCAATGCCTCTGCGGCGCTAAAGGACCGCATGCCTTATGTGACCGATGGGGAGCGGGGCAAGGAGTGGATCACCAAATCGGGGGCCTCGTTCGGGCTGATGAACGGCATGGGCTCGGCCGGCCGCCTCTACGAGCCGGGCAAGATCCACCGCTCGGACCGGATGGCCTCGGAAGGGATCTATGCCGACGGCAAAAAGGGCATCCGCCGCATGACCGATCCCGAATTGCGGCTCAAGGACCAGGACCGCGACGGCATCCAAGCGGAGGTCCTCTACGGTATCCTCGGCGCCACCAGCCGCATCAACGACGACGAAGCCGCCGGAGAGATGCTGCGCATCTACAATGAGTGGCTCGCCGATTTCTGCATGACGCACCCCGACCGCTTTGCCGGGCTCGCCTGCATTCCGAACCACGACATCGACGCCGCGGTCGGCGAGATCGAGCGGGTGGCGCGGCGCGGCGGCGTGCGCGGCCTCGAAATCTCGCGCCGCGGCGACATGACACCGTTATGGGACCCGTGGTGGAACCCGATGTGGGACGCGGTCGCGGCCTCCGGATTGCCGGTGCACTTCCACACGATCGGCAGCGGCGTGAGGCGCGATTTTACAAAGCTCGCGCCAAAGGTGGCGCTCGCCGCCCGCGCCGCCGGCATCACCAGCTTCCAGATGTACATGTCGGAGGTATTGCTGTCGGTGATCTTCTCGGGCGTCCTCGAACATCACCCCGGTATCAAGCTCGTCATCGGCGAGGCCGGCACCGGCTGGATCCCCTACATCCTGCAGCGCATGGATGCCGAATGGGAGGACCAGTTCAAGGAGCTCGATCTG
>JBARIB010000136.1:0-2695 GCA_049799535.1 Allostellaceae bacterium
CGAACCGGGTCGGCCCCTTACCGAAGAAGAAGCCGACGCAATACCTGAAGGACGGGCAGCTCTATTTCGACACGATTATGTTCACCGGGGAGGCGATGCGCCACCTGATCGCCGAAACCGGCGTCGGCCAGGTCGTCCTCGGCACCGACTACCCCTTTCCGTGGAACCGCGTCCCGGTCGACCACATCATGTCGATCCCGGGTTTGAGCGACGACGACAAGATCGCGATCCTCGGCGGCACCGCGGCCAAGCTACTCGGCATTAATCCCTGAGCAGGATGCATACGTCGCGCGCGCTTCTGAACCCGAAGCTGACCTGCCGCTGCGATAGTTGTGGATACAGCCGCTGCGCGCAGCAGGAGCAGGTCGCGGAGGTCAAGTCGCGTTGATAGCCTTCGTGCGGGGTTATTCTAGGGCATTCGGCACGGCGGCGCGGCGCTCAGGCGACGATCAGCGGATGGTGGCAGGCGATTTGTCGACCGGGCGCGACGTCGCTGAGCCTCCGACGTCACCTCGGCGCAGCGCCGGTTGGAGCGAGCGCAACGCGTGCGGAAGCGGCAACCGGAAAGCGGCGCCAGCGGCGAGGGCGGCTCGCCGATCAGTACGCTCTGCGGTAGCTGACCTCTGGGTCGAGCAACAGCGCCGAGTAGGGATGCATCGGCTCGCGGTATCGGGTTTCGGTCGGGCCGACCTCGCATAATCGACCGAGATACGTCACGGAAACCCGGTTGCTGATCGCCGTTCGTTATGAGTATAGCAATTGATATATTGACAATCAAGGGCGCCTCAGATAGAGTGCACCATCGGGTTCACGGAAGGGATCGGCCTCGGCTTGGTCGAGCCAGGGCCGCGGCTGGGCCTATGAGGGCGATGAACATGTGGGAAGCCTTTCACTATTGCGAGGTTTTCGCAGGCCGGTTCAATGCGGAGGAATGCGAGCGCATCATTGCGCAGCATCAGCAAACGGGCGCGCTGCAGAGTAGGATGCCGCGGGGCGACAGCGGTTTCATCAGGGACAGTGATCTGTTCTGGGTTCCGCGGACGAAGGAGATCGAGTGGATATTCGAGCGCATATGGGATGTCGCGACACTCTACAATTCGCGGTACGGGTTTGGGCTTTCCGAGGAAATGGGTCAGCTGCAGCTGACCCGCTATGCGGCCGGACAGCTTTACGACTGGCACATGGATCTCGGCGGCGGCGCGATGAGCCTGCGCAAAATGACGATCGTCGTTGAGCTCGGCACCGGCGGATATCAAGGCGGCGGGACGGAGGTGTTCCATGGCGATGGGACCAGCAACCGGGTCGCTCTCGGCCAAGGGGACGCGCTGATCTTTCCGTCCTTCATCATGCACCGGGCACTGCCCGTACAGAGCGGTACCCGCTGGACCCTGGTCTCCTGGCTGACCGGGCCCGAGCCCCTCAATTGAGTGCCTTGAGCGCTCACTCATGATTATTCAGTCGCAAATGCGGTCAGCGACGATGATTGTCGTCTGCTGACAACGATGTACGATCGCCAGGTCCATCTGACGAACGCCCAGGATCACACGGGACATCCCGTCGTCTACTGGGACCAGCTCCGCGACGCGTCGGGTACCGTCGACATTGTTCCGCGTCTTGTCGAACAATGCTTGTGCAACATGGGCAGTCAGTTACAACTCGCCGATCGGCTCTATCCAGAGACGGTGATCCTGACCGGCCTGGGGGTAGATGGGCACCACAGTCGACATGCGGACAATTGTCGGCAGAATGAACAAGGCGATTGGGTCGCCAATCACACCCCTCAGCGCGATGTAACGGCGATCTATTATCTCAATGACGAATTCGACGGCGGAGAAATCGTCTTCGAAGTGCAGCAATTGGTGGTCAAGCCGCGACGCGGGCTTCTCTTGGCCTTTCCCAGCGACGCCGCCCATATTCATGAGGTTCTTCCGGTGCGGATCGGCGTCCGACACACGATGGCGATTTGGTTTACAAAACAACAACGCTACGCAATTGCGAATTTTCCGCTTGGCGCGTCGCGATGAAGCAGCTGGGCAGTGGGCGCAAGTGAGAAGCGAACTCAGCAGGGGCGACGCGGCCCGCAGGGTTGTAGGTGAGGCCTCGTTTTCAATGGATTACCGCTCCCATTTTCATGGCCCGGTGAGGTGGCTCGAGCGGATGGTTGATGACGGCCGTCGCGTCGGGCAGTCGAGGCGCTCAGCATCAACCCCTATTGGTATCGCGCGGAGTGCGATGCGGCGGCCGAGCTGATCAAGATCGAGAACGAGAAGCTGGCCGAGTTCTGCGCCGCGACACCGGACCGCTTTGTCGCCTTTGCGACTGTGGCTCTGCAGCACCCGCAGCTCGCCGTCGAGCAGCTCGAATATGCGATCAAGCGATTGGGGCTGCGCGGCCTCTCGGTCGGCGGCAGTGTCGCCGGGCAGGAATTGGCGGATCCGAAATTCCACCCGGTCTGGGCAAAAGCCGAAGAGCTCGGAATTCTGATCTTCCTGCACCCGCTCGGCACCCGGGAGTTGGAGCCGAGCGGCCGGCTCGGCGGCAGCGGGCTGTTGACCAACACGATCGGCAACCCGCTCGAAACCACGATCGCCTTGTCGCATCTGAGTTTCGAGGGCACGCTCGACCGCTTCCCGGGTCTGAAGATCTGCGCCGCTCATCGCGGCGACCTTCTGCCGTCCTATGCCAACCGCTCGGA
>JBARIB010000137.1:0-2110 GCA_049799535.1 Allostellaceae bacterium
GATGGGGGCTGGCTAATGACCCCGACCGGCTCTTCGCTCGGCCGGCTCGATCCGGCGCGGCTCTCAAAGCTCGACCATGCCGGGCGGCTCATCTCGGGTGACCCGCCGACCAAGGAGAGCTTTCTGCACCGGGTCATGTATGAGGAGCGGTCCGCGACCGGCGCGGTCGTGCATCTGCATTCGGCGCATTCGGTCGCCGTCTCGTGCCTCGCGGAGATCGATACTGAAGACGTCCTGCCGCCGATCACCGCCTATTACGTGATGCGGGTCGGCCGATTGCCGCTCGTCCCCTATTTCCGTCCCGGCGACCTCGCGCTCGCCGAGGCTGTGCGCGGCTTTGCCGGCAAGCATCATGCCGTGCTGCTCGCCAATCACGGCCCGGTCGTCGCCGGCTCCGACCTCGACGCCGCGGTCAACGCGATCGAGGAGCTCGAAGAGACGGCCACGCTCTACCTGCTACTTCGTGGCGCCAAAACCCGGTATCTCAACCCTGCCCAGGTACAGGAGCTGAAGCAATGAAGCACCTGACACGCGTGCTCGCCGCCACTGTCCCGGCGGCGCTGCTCTCGTGGAGCGCTCCGGCCGCGCGGGCCGCGGAGCCGATCAAGATCGGCTTCAGCATGGAATTGCCCGGTCCGGTTGCCGTCGTTGGCAAGACCGGGCTGCTCGCTTTCAAGATCGGGGAGGACGAGGTCAATGCCGAGGGCGGCCTGCTCGGTCGGCCTGTCAAGCTGGTGTATTATGACGACCAGAGCAACCCCGCGCTGGTGCCCGGCATCTACACGAAGCTGATCGACATCGACAAGGTCGACCTGTTGATTTCGAGCTACGGCACCAATCTTGTCGTGCCGGCAATGCCGGTCGCGATCTCGCACAACCGGCTGTTCTTTGGCCTGTTCGCGCTGGCGGCCAACGACAACTTCCACTATCCGAAATACTTCTCGATGTTGCCCTTCGGCCCCGAACCGGTGAAGACCTTCGCCGAGGGCTGGTTCGACCTGGCGGCGGCGCAGAACCCGAAGCCGAAGACGGTCGCAATCGTCGCCACCGACGCCGAATTCCAGCACAAGGCGGCAGAAAGCGCGCGCGAGCACGCCAAGGCCAAAGGGATCGACATCGTCTACGACCGGGCCTATCCGCCGACCACGGTCGACTTCACGCCGATCGTTCGCGCCGTGCAGGCGGCCCAACCGGATTTGGTCTACATCTCCTCGTATCCGTCGGACACGGTCGGCATCCTCCGTTCGGTCGGCGAGCTCGGCCTCGACACCAAGATGCTCGGCGGCGGCCTTGCCGGACTGCAGGCGGCGGCAATCAAGATGCAGCTCGGCGAGACGGCCAACGGCATCGTCAATGTCGACCTGTGGGAGCCGGTCCCGACCACGCAATTCCCCGGCGTCATGGATTTCATCAAGAAATACCAGGCGAAGGCGCCGGCCGAAGGGGTCGATCTGCTCGGCTATTTCCTGCCGCCCTTCGCCTACAGCGAATTGCAGATCCTCGGCGACGCGATTGCCGCGACGAAGACCCTCGACAACGACAAGCTCGCCGAATACATGCACTCGCACCCCTTCCACACCATCATGGGCGACATCGCCTTTGGTCCCGACGGCGAGTGGACCGAGGCGCGGCCAATCTGGGTGCAATACCACGACATCAAGGGGCACGACGTCGAGCAGTTCCGCGGGGCGAAGACCGTGACGATCCTCGCACCGCCGCAATACAAGACCGGCGAGGTAATCTATCCGTACACGGATGCAAGGAAATAGTCACTGGCTACCGGCGCGGTCGCTTGGCGACGTACTCCTCGCTCTGCATTTCGATGAGCCGCGAGACCGTGCGCTGGAATTCGAAAGTGCCGTCGCCGGCGACGTAGATTTGCTCGGGCGGCACCGCAGCCGAGGCGATCAGCAGGGTTCGCGCCTCATATAACGCGTCGATCAGGATGTTGAAGCGACGGGCTTCATCGCGCTCGTCGCGACTGAGCCGCGGGATGGCCTCGACAATAACGGCCGCGAAGCGCTCCGCTATGGCCAGGTAATCGGCGGCGCCGAGCGGCTTTGCGCATAGATCGGCGAAGTCGAACCAGGCCACTCGCCGAGCGGAGCGC
>JBARIB010000138.1:0-4517 GCA_049799535.1 Allostellaceae bacterium
GGCTAAAGGCGCGTGGCTTCGACCCCGGGGCGCCCGACAGTGATTTCGGTCCCGGAACGGAGGCGGCGGTGATCGCCTTTCAAAAGAGTGAAGGCCTGACGCCCGATGGCATCGTGGGACCGCAGACCCTAGACAAACTCGGCATGCCCGCGGCCCCCTCGCCCGGACCCGCCGCCGACATCACCGCCAAAGTGACCGCAACGCAGGTGTCGCGAATGTTCCCCCAAACCCCCATCGGCAACATCAAGACGAACCTGCCGTTCGTTCTGCAGGCGATGCATAATGCCAACCTCGGCGACAAACCCATGCTTCTGATGGCGCTGGGGACCATCCGCGCGGAAACCGCAAGCTTCGAGCCGATCAGCGAAGGGCGGTCGCGCTTTAATACGTCTCCAAACGGCAATCCGTTCGATCTTTATGACAATCGGCGAGATCTCGGCAACCGCGGCGCGCCGGACGGCAACAGATTTAAGGGCCGCGGCTTCGTGCAACTGACCGGCCGCGCCAACTACACGACCTTCAGCGCCAAGTTGGGCATAGGCGCCGATCTTGTCGAGAATCCTGACAAAGCGAACGACCCGACGATCGCATCGCAGTTGCTGGCATTGTTCCTGAAAGATAAGGAACAAAGAATCCGCGATGCACTGGACAGCGGCGATCTGGCAGCCGCGCGTAAGCTGGTGAACGGCGGCAGTCATGGCCTAGACGACTTCAGCGACGCGTATCATACTGGCGAGCGAGTTCTGCCCGAAGCATGAAAGTCGCCGGTATCCTTGGCCTGTTGTGGTTCGCGGCCGGCCCGGGGCAAGCAGCGACATCGACACATTGCGCAACGAATGAGCGAATCGTTTTTTCCTGCGCCGTTGGCAATAAGGTCGTTTCTGTCTGCGCCTCGGGCGACCTCGCACAATATAGCGGTTCACTCAGTTATCGCTTCGGCCCCCTTGGGCGACCGGAAATCTCCTACCCCTCGCCCGGCGACTCCCGGGATGTTGTGAAGGCCGGACGCTGGGTTTTCGCGGGAGGCGGTGGCGCCTGGCTGGCGTTCCATCGTTCCCCGTACCGTTACATTGTTTATTCCGCTATAGGCCGCGGGTGGCACGAAAAAGCCGGCCTGGCGGTCGAAAAAGACGGCCGCCTATTGACCGACCTGCGCTGCCGCGGCACGCCGATCTCCGAGCTCGGCCCAGATTTCTTTAGCAGCGCGGGTATCCCGGAGGACGAGACGCCGTTCGACCTACCCTGACAAAACACAGGTGGCCTGACCGCGGGAAGCACCAGTGAGTGTGACCCGAGCCGCAAGCACGCCGGAGATCGGTCCGCTTGCCGGCGATCCGGATTACCATTTCGTCCAGGTGCCATTGGTCGTTCGGGCGACGACGGCGGCGCCGAAGCCGTCGCGCGACGACCGGTCCGAATTTCAGCACCCAGCTTCGAATTGTCTCATAGGATACGTCGCGCCCGCGCTCGGCGAGGAGATCCTCGCAGTTTCGGATTGCGAAGGCTTGGCCGGTTGCGGACGCCTCGGCATTCATGATCAACGGAGGTGTCCCGCCATAGGGTTTGGGCTTGGCACGCACGCCCTTCAACATGAAGAACTGCCCGTCGAAATCGAAGTCCTCGTGCGGCGATCAGGCGAGCTTGACGATATGGAGCCATTCCTGCCCAAATTGGAGCGCGCCAGGGTAAGGCGGGCGATCCGAGGGGATTCCGGTCAGGTGGCTGATGGGCAGACGGCAGGGTTGTTGAATTGTGCTTTGGCGAATGCCACTGCGCTTGGCCTAGACGATACTCAGGTAGCAGCGCTCGCGCGTATGCATTGGGGCGAAGCGCCACCAGGCGGAATTGTGGCCGCCATGGTAGCCGTGATGTCCGAGAATCAATTCCGCCAAACCGTCTCCCGGTTCACCGAGGCTCTTCAGCAGCAGGCACCTTATGATGCAGAAGCAATCGAGAGTGTGGTCGCTGCTGCGATAGAAAAAAAGATCAAAGATCGAACGTTTGTGGAGACCGAGTTGGCTACCGCGGCGGCCGAGAAGTTACTCGGATGGGCTAAGTTGTTTGCCACTTTCGTTGCTGTTCCCATAGGGTTGTTGCTGCTGATTTTGTCTATTTTTGGGATCTCGAGATTTGAGGACTTGAGGAAAGTGAGTGTTCAAGCTGACGCTCTGGTCACGGAAGCGCAAAATAGACTAACCAAGGGTGGCGCTCAGTTCGACCTGATAAGGGGAAATATCGACGATTTGACAAAACAACTTAATAGTAGCCAATCTGCCCTAGAGACGCAGCTAGCCCAAATTAAGCAGTTCACGACTTCAAATGAGAATAAGATCGGTCAGCTAACAGGTAGCGTTAACAGTCTAGCCGGTAGTGTGGACAATCTTCAGTCAGCGTCAACATCGTTGCTGCTCGGTGCTAGTGGCAAAAGCGTAGGAGATTTACAAGCCCGACTTAAGGAACTCGGTTTTTTTCAAGGCGAATCCGATGGAAATTTTGGACTATCTACTGTTGAGGCGGTCAAAGCATTCCAAGCCAAAAACGGATTGCCGGCTGACGGCCTTGTCGGTCCACAGACGCGGGCGCTGCTTTTCAAGCCTTAGTTCCCGATGTATATGACGCGACGGACATGACCCGCGGGCTTGAGGTGGTCGCGGCAATCTACTTGCGGAAATCAAGCAGACCGTGTGGAAACACTGGTTGCGGTGGCGCCGGCTATATCAATCCACCTCGATGTGCTGAATAAGTTTTCTGAGCCGGGCAATCCGGTTTGAGAAAGATTTGTCCAATGCCGTGATGCTCGACAACATCTCGGAATGGATCGGTTGCGGCGCTCAGGCGTGGCTTTTCAGGCGTGGAGCGCGGCAATCAACTTTGGAAGCCCGACGATGTTGAGGACGCGCCTGAGATTGTAGGCGAGCGCGGTCAAGCTGAACTCGGCGCGCTCGGCAGGCTTGGCTGTTGCGGTAATTGATCTTCTTCAACTGGTGCCGCTCGGCCCTCCCGTGGTCGATGGACCTCACCGGCGTGCAGCGCTTCGAGCGCCAACCATAGCATCGAGCAAAATCCCCGCTCGGGCTCGCGCTGCTCCTTCTGCGCTTCGACCTGCCAGCGGTCGCGCAGAAAAAGGGTAGCGCCGCCTTCGATCGCGGACTGATCATGTAACCGATTCACCCCCGCCATGCACCGCTCCTGCGCGGCATGAACGGGAGGAAGTCCGGTTCGCACCAGACTCGCCGCTGGAGCAAGCGGGATTCGAACCCTCGGTCCCACTTACTCGCGCGGCGCCGATCTCTATGGGTTCCAGAGCTGGGGGTTACGACCAGCGGCACCCTGGAGGCGTCGAGCTACATCGCGGTTTCATCCGCGTGCTCGATCCAACCGCAGTCCGCGCGCTAGAGATTTGGATCAGCAGCAGCTACCGACCGCGGCGCAACCACCGTGCGTCGAGACTCCAGGCACCGCCGCCGAACGCCGCGACGTAAAGAAACCCACCCATCATCGCCATGTTTTTCAAGAAATGGATCTCCTGATTTCGGTCAGCGAAATTCATGTGCGCGATCAGGGCGGTGGCCACGCACCATATCGCCAGCACCAGCCCGACCGGACGGGTGAACAGCCCGAACAGGATGGCCAACCCGCCGCCTAATTCGGCAACGACTGCGAGTATCCAGCCGTACTTCACCATCGGCAGATGATGGCTGGCGAGCATCGCCTGCGTCGCCGCTGGCGCCAGCAATTTGCCCCAGCCGCCATGAATAAAGAGTAGGCTCATCGCGACGCGGCCGAGCAGCGCCGCGGTGTTCTCGGTCCCCTGCATCGTCATCTCCCCAGATGCCCACGAAGGCCGCCAAAGCTGCGCCCGGGTGGCCATTCCTTGACGGTCGTCGCCTCTCCAGCCTGTACCGTCGTGTTATTCTACATCAGATGGCCTGATCAGGGTTCGGTGCTGATTCACCCTGGGGCAGCGCATCCTGCCAGTTAACCCCCGCCATCCGGGGGATGTCCTGGGTTTGCGCGGCTCAGTCGAAAATTCTTGGATAGGTGAGCATACTAAGATGAGCGCGCAAATGAAACGGGAAAAGCCAGCATTCGATAGCGACGAGGATTTGGCACAAGTCGTGACCGGATATGGGCCGTGCACTTATCTTCTGCTATCATTGGTCAGTCTCATCCTTCTCTTTCCTTATGCCAAGGGCGAGTTCCTCGGCCGAGCGCTGCCGGCTATGCTGTACTCCCTCGTGCTGATTGGTGGCGCATATGCGATTAGTTGGAACAAGCGGCGGTTAATCATTGACTCTGGATTGGCCCTCCTTGGCATTACCCTGCAATGGACCGCGCTGTTGACGGATATCGTCGTGATATATCGGCTTGCAAGTGTTTCCTATGTTGTGATTCTCATTCTTACGATAGGTGAAGTGTTCCGATACATCTTGAAGAGAGGTCTGATTACAGCCGATAAGCTGCACGGCGCACTCTCCGCTTACATCATGATCGCCTTTCTTTGGACCTTCATATAC
>JBARIB010000139.1:0-1999 GCA_049799535.1 Allostellaceae bacterium
GCCGAGCGGTTGCGCGAGGAGTAAGCTAAGAGCACCGGCGCCTCGAAACCGGGGATCAGCCGCTTGTAGCTGTTCGTCGTCGGGTTGGTGAAGGCATTGATCGCCTTGGCGTGGCGGATGATGCCGCCAATGTAGTGGAGCGCCGTCTCCGACAAATCGGCATAGAGGTTGCCGGCAAAGGTCGGCCGCTCGCCCTTCCACACCGACTGATGCACATGCATGCCCGAGCCGTTGTCGCCGAAGACCGGTTTGGGCATGAAGGTCGCCGTCTTGCCATACTGGTGCGCGACGTTGTGCACGACGTATTTGTAGATCTGCATGTTGTCGGCTGTGCGCACCAGGGTCGCAAACTCGGCGCCCAGCTCGGCCTGGCTCGGCGCCACCTCGTGGTGGTGCTTTTCGACCAGGAGCCCCATGTCGTTCATGACCGACAGCATCTCGGCCCTGAGATCGCTCTGTGCATCGACCGGCGGCACCGGGAAATAGCCGCCCTTGATCGGCGGGCGGTGGCCGGGGTTACCGTCGGGAAATTTTTTGTCGCTGACGTAAGGGCCCTCTTCGCTGTCGATTGCATACATGGCGCCGTTCATCGTGCTCGAATAGCGCACATCGTCGAAGATGAAGAATTCGGCCTCCGGGCCGAAGTAAGCCTTGTCGCCGATGCCGGTGGCGATAAGGTGCTGCTCGGCCTTCTTCGCGGTGGAGCGCGGGTCACGGACATAGGGCTGCCCGGTCAAAGGCTCGTGCACGTCGCAAAAGATGATCAGCGAGGTCTGCGCGGCGAACGGGTCGAGAACCGCGGTCGCGCAGTCGGGCACCAGCATCATGTCGGAGTCGTTGATTGCCTTCCAGCCGGCAATCGACGAACCGTCGAACATTACGCCCCCGTTCAGGAAGTCCTCGGTGATCGTGCGCACGTGATGGGCCAGATGCTGCCACTTGCCGCGCGGATCGGTGAACCGGAAGTCGACGTATTTGACGTCGTGCTCCTTGATCATCTGCAGGACTTTTTCGGTATCAGACATCGCTACTTTCCGTTGTGGGATGGATAGAGCTTTGGAGCACGAGGCTGCCGCCGCTCAGGCCGCGCCAAGCTTAAATCGCATCAGGGCCGCGCTCGCCGGTCCGGATGCGGATCGCCTCGTCGATAGTGGTCACGAAAATCTTCCCGTCGCCGATCCGCCCGGTATGGGCAGCCTGCTGGATCGCCTCCACTGCACGCTCGACCAGCGACTCCTCCATGACCACTTCGATTTTTACCTTGGGCAGGAAATCGACCACGTACTCGGCCCCGCGATATAGCTCGGTGTGGCCTTTCTGGCGACCGAAACCTTTCGCTTCGGTGACGGTGATGCCCTTGATCCCGACTTCGTGAAGCGCCTCCTTCACTTCGTCGAGCTTGAAGGGCTTGATGATCGCTTCGATCTTTTTCATCGACTTCTCATCTGTCTCGAAGCCAGAGCACTGGCCGTGGCGTATTCACAGCATAACCCATGCCAGCGGGTTTCGGCGATGGGCGCGAATCGTTATACGCTTGGCGTCTCCTGATGCATCTTTTTCGGGCAGAATTATGCCTGAGTTTTGGCCAAAATCTTACCTCGTTGATAGATTCCCGAGAAAATTCCGGATGCGCTCGATCGCCTCCCCGATTGCTTCCCGGCTCGAGGCATAGGAGAACCGCAAATAACCCTCGCCATATTCGCCGAAGCTGGTGCCGGCGATCGTCGCCACCCCGGTCTTCTCGAGCAGCTCGCCCTGCAACGTGCGGGCGTCGAAACCGGTCCCGGTAATGTTCGGAAAGGTATAAAAGGCGCCACCCGGCCGCGCGCAGCGAAAACCGGGCAGGCTGTTCAATGCCGAGACGATCATCTGGCGCCGTTCGGCGAAGGCCGCGACCATGCGACGGACAGGTTCGCGAGGCCCGGTCAGCGCCGCGATGCCGGCGTATTGGGTAGCAGCGTTGACGCAGGAATGACAATTGATCGCCAGCCGCTCGGCA
>JBARIB010000140.1:0-5395 GCA_049799535.1 Allostellaceae bacterium
ACCGGCGCAATCGCTTACGGTGCCGCATTGCGCGCATTCGGCAGCCCAGTCATCGGAGATGGAGCGGAAGTCGTGGGCTGGATCTTGCGCCGACGGCGTGCAGACACTGCACTTTTGAAGAAAGCGACCTGAAAATAGTCCTATTCATGAAGTGCAGCTACTACCGCGTCCCTTCGCAGCTGCGAAAGGATATTCTTGTGCTGGAACGATTAAAGCATGACGAGCATGCATGAGTTTTGGGAAGAAGCGCAGGAGACACTGGCCTTCCAATTTGGACCGTGCGTGCTGGGGAAGTGGAGCTTTGCTTCACTTTCCAACCGAACCAGTCCGCTTATGGCGGCAAATGACCAGCTGATAATCCCGCCAATCCGCCGGCCAACTTGCTATCAGCAGATGCGCGATGACGGCACGATTTCCGGCACGCTGTCTTTCGATAGGAACGCTATCCGCTATATTCCTTATCGAGGCAAACGGTATTTCATTGATCTTTCCTGTGGTCCATTCGACAACTATCTCCACAAATTTTCAGCAAGAACAAGAAACACGCTAAAGCGAAAGATCCGTCGTTTTGCCGAGCATTCTGGCGGCATTATCGATTTGCGGTGTTATAAGTCCCCCGAAACCATGATCGAGTTTCGTGGTCATGCCATCGCCATCTCACGACTAAGTTACCAAGGACAGATCGGGTTCGGTCTTCCAGAAAGCGATGACTTCGGGAACCATCTGATCGAGGAGGCCGCAAACGGGCGCGTGTGCGGTTTTGTACTGATGCTTCAGGATCAGCCCGTCTCTTATATTTTTTGTCGAATTAATTCGTATATACTAACCTATTCGATACCCGGGTACGATCCAAACTTCGTTAAATTGTCGCCAGGCACGGTCCTTCTCTACAAAGTTCTGGAACAACTGTTCGCTGACCCGAAATACAGAATTTTTGATTTTGGCGGTCAGGCCTGGGATTATAAGGAATTCTTCGCGACGGGTAGCGTAGATTACTTAAAGGTGATGTGGTTTCCAATCACCGTTAAAAACCTGATATTCGTGACGACGCACTACCTTGTTCGGCAGGCGTGGGAGGGCGCTGCGTGGGGGAGAAGCCTCTGCCGCTATTCGGCACAACGCTCTTCCTGGCGACGCCTCTTGACCCTCAACTTGCACCAAGCATTAAGTTCGGTTCGGAAATGAGACCGGAAACGGCAGTGGCGGACCGAGCTACCGATAGCACGCCCGCGCGAGACGGAGATATGTCGTTTTGCATTTTACACGGGCCGCCTACTGGCCCAATAGAGGCACAGTGGCGCGCTTGCCTCGCTCGCTCCGATTTTCCCACCCACTATGTGGCTCCCGAATATTTCTTCGAGCCCAGTTTCCGGCATAAACGACCATTCGCAGTTCTGAGCCTGAACGATCGGGAGGTAACGGCGGTTCTGACGGGGCTCAAAGATGGCGTCCACGTGCAATCGGGACTTTCAGTTCGCCCACAAATTGTCTTCTCCCGGCACGCCGATCTTCAATGCGCGATGAAAAACCTGGTTGCCGGGCTCCTCCGACAAACGGAAGGCGCGAAGGTCGTCGATCTCTTCGTGTGGTCTGAAATGGAGGCCCTCGTCGAGCCTCGCTTCCGGCGCAGACGATGCGAAGGCGCGGTCGTACTCGATCTGTCGCGAGGTCCGGACGCGCTCTTCCGAACCTTTTCCGAGAACAAGCGCACCAACATAAAAAAAGCGATCAAATACGGAGTGTCGGTCGCGCCAGCTACGCGTGACGACGAGATTTCCGCCTATTACGCAATCTATCTCGACTGGTCTAAACGCAAAAATTTGCCGATCACGGCGGAAGCGGAGTTTCGGGAAACATTCGCACTGAAGAGCAACAGATTGCTCTTTCTGGCTCGCTATGACGGCAAGGTCATAGCCGGCGTGGTGATCCGCTTTTTTCCACACGGGGTAATGGAATATGCCGCCAACAGCTCTCTGGAGAGCGCGCTCCGGCTCCGGCCAAACGACTTGTTGCATTGGCGCGCGATCGAATGGGGCTGCCGTGAAGGGATGAGTAAGTATAGCCTCGGCGGTGCGCACCTTTTTTTGAGAAAGTTTGGCGGGCGAGTGATCCCGACCACGCGTCACCGCCTCGACCTTTCAACCTTGCAGAAATACACAATCCGCGACTGGCTCGCCGAGCAGCGTGAGGGAGTTCTCTCGTTAATGCCGGGGCAGGTGCAGAATTTTGGGCGCGCCTTTCAAAGCCGATTAAATCGATTTCGGGCCAATAGTGGCGACCACTTGCAATAACCTCAGCAGTCCGATCGATCGAGATCTAAACCACCTTCGCAACCCGGTCCATTCTATGGCACTATTGGTCAATAACATCACTCGGCTCGTTGAGCGCTATGAGAGAGACGGTCCCCGGGCCGCGGCCATTTTACTTGGTAAGAACTTACCTAGGCCGCTGCACGAATGGCTGATTCGCCGCCGCATGCGGGAGCACCAGAAATTCGATGCGAAATATCAGGTCGACACGCAGATGCCGGTACCACTTTCCGACTTGGAGACTTCTGCTCCAGGAGGGCGATTTGCGAAGCGTTACCAGGGCACGCCCATTGCGGTGCTCCACAAGATTATTCGGCGGTTGAAAGTAGACCGGCCGCGCTTCACGTTTATCGACCTGGGATCGGGAAAGGGAAGAGTTCTGTTGATTGCCGCCACATACCCCTTCAAAACTGTCATTGGTGTCGAATTCTCTAAGAAACTTCACGATATTGCTCAATCTAATATTCAAAAGTTTAGCGAATTCGGAGTAGCCAAAACGAGCCCAATTTCTATAAATTGCGATGCAGGCGAGTTCGATTTCTCGCAAATCGAAGATAAGATCGTGTTTTGCTATAATCCTTTTGCGGCCGATCTGATGAATTGCGTCCTGGACAATTTACAATCGCGATCTGACAAAGGGGGCGAAACCATCTTTGCTTACCTCGGCGCTATACCGAGCACGGTGTTAGAAAGGCTCAGTCGCTTTCCGATTATCGATAAGGGCGAATTTCTTACAGAATTCGATACCTTCGAGCAGTACTCGATTTACAAGATGCATTAACGGCAATCAGGCAGCTTTACGCTCCGCTACAACATGCGGGCGGAAACGGCGAAGGAGACTGGCGCCGCGGATGGCCTCCCGGCCGATCATGCCGGCGACTCCCATCAGATCGTAAATAGTCGGGGCGATATCGACGATCGATACCGGCTCATTGTGCACTGTGTGCTCGCCGGTGCGCAGCCAGAGCACGCCTTCCGGGTGGTGCCCCGCGCTCTTGATGGCATCGATTGCATAAAAGAGGTCGAAGAAAGGTATGCGTTCGCTCCGATCCGGCAGCCCGCGTATTTCCCCGCCTTTGCCGATCTCGTCGAACAGCTGACAACCGAGGTGGATATCGTTACCGGAAAGATCCGCTCCAAACACTTGCTCTCCGCCGAGCTCTACCGTGGTCAAGGCTGCCAACGCCGCCTCAGCCTGACCGCGGTTATCGAACCGAAATAAATATTGGTGCGTCATGACCGGCTCGACCAGCCGCGGCGCAATCCCGAGCAATTGAAGAAAACGCCCGACATCGCGCAATCTGTAGAAATGTTGCCCGCCCCTGCCTTCGCGCTTCAAGAACGGCTGCTGGCTCAAAGCCGAGCACAGTACGAGCGTCGTATTCGGCTCTATCAGGGAGAAGAACCGCCCGAGCAACGCGTCCATCGCCTGATAGCCGAAAAGAACCGCGTCGCCGTAGCTGGCGAGCTCATCCTTCGACGGCTTCACCGAGAACGAGTCCGGATCCATGTGGCGCCAATACGCATGCTGCAGATGAGCGGTGCTGTTGATGAAGAAGGTAGCGAAATCGGGCTGGATCTGCCGATAATAGTGCCGGAAAATGTCGAATTGCAGACGATCGGCGAGCGCCACCCGACGCCATTTGAGATCGGCATGTGAAATCCACTCGCTGCCGAGTTGCCCGAGGATCGCGCGCAGCGTGTCTGCCGTCAGACCGTGACGAACCAAGAAGATCAGGAACGGCAGAAGCTCGTCGGCGGTCAGGCTGATCCCCCTAGTGCTCTCCTGCACCAATTTGGCCATTACATTCTTGAACACCTCGAGCTCGCTGGGGAAGGCGGGCTCATGGCTGCACCAGGGATCAGGCAAGTAAAATACCCCATTGCCCGCCAAAGAACGGGCATTCATGCTGCCGCAGTTCATTACCGACTTGCCGAGCTCGGACAGGCAGCGCCAGATGTCAGGATGAGCGGCTTTGGGTCCATCGGTCAGGTGGAATACTTGGTGCTCGGCGTAGGGCAGCCCACTGTGAATCGAGTACCATTGGATCCATGGTTCTAGATAGGCAGCCTCGGAGACGTCGGCAATACTGGTGAATACCTGGGACGAATTATAGAAAGCAGAGAAGTTGGGAAGCCTTCCCTGGCTCATCCACTTGTCGAGCAGTGGCGGGCAAATCTCATTAAATTCCAGCAGCACGATCTTGGACATCGACTCCCGCCCAAACCCGGACCATATTCGGATAAATATGCGCGACTCATGCCCGCACGATTCCGCGGAAAGTTGTACCAGGTTGCGTCTGAGGTCAAGAAAAAGCCGTTCCGCGGCGGGACAGATCCCGCCGAGATGCGCAATCCAGTCTGGCTTGCAGTCGGCTAACTCTCAACCCACGCCTGCACCAAAGCACGCTTCCGTGCTTGCTTCGAAACGCGCGGAGCTGCGATTGCGCTCACGGTTCCGCAAACGTATATGCGAGCCTCAAACAGCGTTAACCGGAGATAAAATGGTTCTTTTCTCACTCGGGCGGCAAGGCAACGTCGCCGAGTCGGCGAGCCGGCGCGGCGTTTTGGCAAACTTCCTTGCGCCTGCGAGGTTCCGGCGAGACCGTTGGCGTATTTTCGCGCTGTAGCCAGCGCTGCTCTCGCCCGACTTTCCGCGTTCCCGCTTGCGGCGCCAGCGGACCGCATTACACCAACCCAATGAAAGCCGTTCCCATCCTTGCCGGCCTCGCCGGCTTGGCCGTCATTGGCGCGCTCGTCGGCTATTTTGGAGCTGGCGCCGTCGTGCAATCGCTGTTTGCGATCGGCTTTACCGGGTTCTCGGTGATTTGCCTTATTCATCTGGCCGTCATTTCGTTGGAAGGGATCGCTTGGCGATTGCTCGTGCCCGGAGCCCGGATACTAGTTTTCGTCTGGGGACGCCTGATCCGTGATGCGGGTTCCGAGGTGTTGCCGATCTCGCAGATGGGAGGCTGCGTTCTCGGAGCGCGCGCCGTGGCGCTGGGCGGCGTGTCGGGAACCACCGCCGCGGCGACCACGATGGTCGATGTCGCCCTCGAGTTTCTCGCCAAACTTGCGTACATGGC
>JBARIB010000141.1:0-1726 GCA_049799535.1 Allostellaceae bacterium
GGCGGCGAAGTCCATCGCGGTCAACTTGCCATCGCGAGTTGCGCCCGCCCGCAGGCGAATGTGTGAAGGATGACGCTTGGTGGTCGAGAGGATCGATTCCGTCCGCGAATACACCATGCGCACCGCTTGGCGCAGGTGCCAGGCCGCCAGCGCCACGAAGGGCTGAACCGATAGATCGAGCTTGGCGCCAAAACCTCCGCCCACGGCGGTTGGAATAATGCGCACCGCCTCGGGAGCGATTCCGAGAATCTGTGCGATGTCGGCGCGGTCCATGTAGGGCGCCTGAGTGCACGCCTGAATCTCAATCTGGTCGTTTACCCGCCGCGCAAAACCCGCTTCGGGTTCGATGTAAGCGTGCTCGATGAACCCGGTCTCGCATTCGCCTTCGACCACGATGTCCGATTCCGCCAGAGCCTTCTCGACATCGCCGCGAACCACGCGGCCCCGGACCAGCACATTATTTTCCCGGCTGGGATGGATGCGTTCGGCATCTGGAGCGAGCGCGGCTGCAATCGTAGTCAGCGCGGGCAAGGGTTCCCATGTGACGGGAAAACTTGCGAGGTCGAGAGCCTCGATAGCTTCGGCATCACCGATCACGGCGGCGACCGCCTCGCCGCGAAACCGGACTTCAACCTCGGCAAACACAGGCTGGTCTGCGAAACGCGGAATCACGCCGTAGAGGTTCTCTCCCGGAATGTCTGTGGCGGTCAGAACACGGTGAATTCCGGGATGCGCGGCGACGAAAGAACCGAGATCGCCGAAGCAGAAGCGAGCCCGTTGGTGAGGGCTGCGAATGGCGCGAACCAGCAGCGCTGCGGACGGAATTTCGTCCGCGCCAAAGATCTCTGTGCCGTTCACCTTGCTCTGGCCGTCGAGCCGGACCAGCCTCGCGCCCACTGCCGTACCGGCCAGGGGGGAGGGTTCTGCGACCGCACCGGAGCAGGCATCCCGTATAGCGGAAATGATCTTGCGATAGCCGGTGCAACGGCACAGCACACCGCCAATCGCGTCCGTGACAGCGTTCTCGTCGGGGGTCGGGTTGCGCTCCAGAAGGACGGTGGCGGAGACCAGCATGCCCGGGGTGCAGGCGCCGCACTGCGCCGCCCCGTGGCGCAGGAACGATTTCTGCAACTGGTCATAGATCGGCGCGCGGGTGGCGAGTCCTTCTACCGTGGTGACTTCATGTCCTTCGATCTGTCCGGCTGCAATCAGACAGGAGCAGACCGGTTTGCCGTCAAGCAGAACGGTGCAGGCGCCGCAGTCGCCGGCATCGCACCCGACTTTGGTCCCCATCAGGCCGAGATGCTCGCGCAGTACTTTGGACAAACGCTCCAGCGGCGAAACTAGCGCGCTCACACCTTTTCCATTGACCGAAAATGCAATGGAAGTCCGAGAACTGAGGCGGGGAGCAGTCGTCGTGGCCATTCAGCAACTCCCCACGCAGACGTCGAGGGCGCGTCCAACCAGAGTCAAGGCCGCCTGGTTGCGGTAGATCGCGGTCGCGCGAACATCATCGATGGGCGAGAGCTGTGCGAGATGCTCCGGCGATACAGTTGCGCCCAGCCCGACGCGTGCCGGTGCGCCGGCCAGCGCTTGTTCAAGAGCGGCGAGCCTTTGCGCGGTCACGGAGCACGATCCAACCGCCACACGGGCCTCGGCCACGCGGCCCGTGGGATCTGTCTTTATTATCGCCGCGACCATGGCGATTGAGATCACCAGGTAACGC
>JBARIB010000142.1:0-21919 GCA_049799535.1 Allostellaceae bacterium
GATCCATCAGCAGAAAAGCGAGATCGTAGAGCACATCGATCGTCGCGAGTCTTTCGTCGAATTCGAGGCAGTCGAACAGCGTCGGCTTGCCATCGAGCATGCAGATGTTGCGGAGGTGCAGATCGCCGTGGCAATGGCGCACCTTACCGGCAGCACGGCGGCGATCAATCAATCCAGCCACTGCGTCGAGCCGTTCACGCCATTTCTGGATGAGCCCCTCGACTTGCGCCAGGGCAAAGCCGGCATCTTGCGCGGCCGCGAGACAGCGATATTGCACCTCGGCAAGCTCGGCCATTTCTACCGCGCCGCCGCAGTCGAGGCGGCGCTCGGCTTTGGCGTGGAAGGCGGCGATATGGTCGGCGAGCTGGTCCATCATCGCGGGCGAAAGCCCGCCCGCTTTCGCGAGCCGGTCCAACAGCAGGTCCTGATCGAACCGCCGCATCACGACGACCCAGTCGAGAGCCGCGCCGTTGCGGGAGAAGCTTAGGCCGCCTTCGGCGGTGCGGAAGACTCCGCGCACCTTCTTGTATAGGGCGGGCGCGGTGCGCCGGTTCAAAGCCAGTTCGGCTTCGCAGACCCGCCTTCGGAGCTCCACGGTCGAGAAGTCGAGATAGGGGTATTTTACGGCGCGCTTCAGTTTGTACGCGCAATCGCCCGCGATAAAGATCAGCGAGGCATGCGTCTCGATCACCTCGACCCGATCCGCGCCCTGCCCGTAGGAGGACGGATCTTTCAGAAAGGCGATGACCTCGCGCTGATCTTTGCTCAAAAGAGGGTTGTTTACAGCGTCTGAAACCGCGCTCGGGCGCCTCGCTCTACCGCGGCCGCAATAAGGCGGTCGATATTGAGGCGGTGGCGAATGAGCTCGAGGATCCGCAATTCCTCTTGCGAGGCCTCGCCATCGGCGGCGGCGAGGTCGCACGCGATGGCATAGGCGGTTTCCCGCAACTTGACCGGCAGAGCGGTTTTGATCGCCCTCAATGTCTCTTCTAATCCGTGCTCTTGGCCCATCAGCTCGGTGCAATCATTCAGCGCCTGAGGCAAATCGGCCCGGTCGAAATCGCGGAAGACCGGGAAGTCTTTGACGATGTCGTCGATGATGCGCAATTCCGCATCGGGCAGATCGCGGTCGGCCGCCGACACGATGACCATCGTGTAAATCAGCGCGCGGTGGTGGTCGAGCATTCGGGCTCCTGTTGCGGTTGGGAGCCTCACAGATCAGGAGCCGTGCGCGCCTGTCAAGTCGTATGCGTCGCGGCCTCCAAAAACCGAGCCGTAGCCTCTACCGCCTCCGTGAGCGGTATGCGAGCGATGCCGACCCCCTCGGGGAAACCGGAGAGCAGGCGCGACGGGAGGGCGCGGTCGAGCATGACGAACACGCCGCGATCGTCGGCTCGGCGGATCAGCCGGCCATAGGCCTGGCGTAGCCGCAGCCGCGCGATGCGATCGGAATATTGCGGCCCGCCAAACACTGGTTTGCGGGCGCGGTGCAGGATATCAGGACGCGGCCAGGGAACGCGATCGAACACGATCAGACGAAGCGAGCGGCCCGGGATGTCGACCCCGTCGCGTACCGCGTCCGTACCGAGTAGACAGGAATTCTCCTCCGCGCGAAAGATGTCGACGAGCGTCGCGGTCGACATCGCGTCGACGTGCTGGGCAAGTAATAGCAGGCCGCGCGCCTCGAGGGCGGGAGCGATGCGCTCATGCACGGCACGCAGCCGCGCAATCGCCGTGAACAGGCCAAGTGCCCCGCCGCGCGCGGCCGCGAACAGCGCCGCATAAGCCGCCGCGACCTGCCCGATTTCGTTGCGCGGAACATCTGTGACCAGGAAGACGCGGGTCTGCGCCGCGTAATCGAAGGGCGAGGCGACCCGGACGGCGACTGGGCTCGCTGGCAAATGCCGCAACCCGGTCGCGGATTCCGCCGCCTGCCAGGCCAGCTCAGGGTCGGCTGCGCCGTCCGTCAACGTCGCCGAGGTCACCACCAGCCCGTGCGCCGGTTGGGCCACCAATGCGGCAAAAGGTATGCCGGGATCGACCCAGTTTCGGTTGACGCCAATATCGGTCTCAGCCCCGTCGATCCGGTCGAGAGCCAGCCATTCGACCGTCTCGGGTTTCGACGGCTCCCCGAGATCGCGCAGCAATCGGGCCCAGGCAGCGAGCTGCGGTTCGGCGCGCCGGTCGAGGCTGCGGATCGTAGCGTCGAGCCGCTGGCGCAATCCGGGTTCCGGCGGCTCTTCGGGATTCTCGAGCCGCATCCGTAGCCTTGCAGACAGTCTCAGCAGTGCGGCGGCAAGCCGCTCGAGGCCCTGGGCCAGCGCTAGCGCTGCTTCGATTAACCCCTCGACCGGAGGGCGCGCCTCGGCCTGCAGCCCGTATCCGCTATCGGCCAGCACAGCTCGCGCCAGTACTTGCTGGCGCACCAGCGCAAGAAATTTCTCGAACGCCTGATGTCCGGACCCCTCGATGACGCGCTGCGCCCAGCCGTCCCCGGGCAGAACGCGGGCACCCGCCAGGACATCGATCAGCGCCTTGGCGCCTTCCTCGTCGCCTTCGACGAGATCGCCAATGCGCCGTCGTAGCCCGCGGGCGCGCGATCGCCCGCCGGTTTCGGCGCCGACAATCCAACGCCGCAACTCGCGCCCTTCCTGGCCGGATAGGCGAACCGAAAAGGCGCTGTCGGCGGCATCGAGCAGATGATGGCCTTCGTCGAAGACATAGCGGGTCGGCACCGTCGCATCGTCGAGCCCGCCGAGCGCCGCCTGCGCCATTACCAGAGCATGATTGGCAACGACGATGCGCGCCTGTCGTGCGCTGCGGATGTTCTTCTCGACAAAACAGCGGTGGAAATGCGGGCAGGCCGAGTGCACGCACTCGCCGCGGCGATCGGCCAACCAGCCGACCCGGCCGCGCCCGATCAGCTCGGCGAGCCAGCCCGGGAAGTCGCCCGCGACGAGGTCGCCAGCCTCGCTCGCCGCGATCCAGCGGGCAATCAGACCAAGTTGCCCGGCTGCTCTTCCCGGCCGGTTCATGCCGGCATCGACCGCCTCCTCGTAATTCAGGAGACACAAAAAATTTTCCCGACCCTTGCGGAGGACGACGCGGCGCCGCTTGGCGGCGGGATCGGGATAGAGGCGGTCGAGTTCCGCTGATATCTGAGTCTGCAGGTTGCGGGTGTAGGTCGAGATCCACACCGGCGCGCGGTTCTTCTCCGCCCAGAGGCTGACGGCGGCAATGTAGCCGACCGTCTTGCCGACACCGGTTCCCGCCTCGGCGAGGACGGCGTGTGGCCGATCCGGCTCTTCGCGCGGCGCAAACGCGGCAGTTACGGCGGCGGCGTAATCACTTTGCTGCGGCCGCGGCTCGGCGGCGGTACCGAGCAGCTCGGCCAGGCGCCAGCGAGCCTCGTCGGGCTGCACCGACTGGTTGCCGGGGGGCGGCGCCGGAGCGGGTTCGGACCATTCCTCGAGGCGCGACCATACCCGAAGGCCGGCTGCCTGGCGCGATGCCCCGGGCTTGGCCGGCGGCAAGGCGGCGAGCACGGCGGGACCCCAAAGCCAACCCGCGCGATCCATCGCCTCGGCCATCGCGCGGGTCTCGGGATCGATCTCCTCTTGCAATTTCTCCAGCAGACTTAGCGCTGCGGTAACGAGTGTCACGCAGGCCTCGGGAAGGCCGCTCGGTGGCGGCAACCCAAGCGCCTCGGCAAGGCCACGCGGTGTCGGCACGCAGAACCGCGCCGGATGGACAAAGGCGAACAGTTCGAGCAGGTCGAGCGCCGGGAAACCGGGCAAATCGAGGCGCCGCGCCGTTGCCGGGCCATGACACAGCATCGGGGTCTGGCTTTCGAGCCGGCCGCACGCCTCGGCCCGAGCTAGGGCTTCGATCTCGCCGTCTGGATTAAGCCAAAGCACCTCCCGAAAGCCGGCTACGAGCACCGGCGCGTGCGGCACCAGCGCCCGCCGCGGCGTACGATCGGACCGGTGGCGATCGGCTCGGAACATCTTCTCTGTTATCTACCACCTCGACCGTCGGCTTTCGATCGGGGGACTCCACCGTGGTTGGTTTCGCCTAGGATTTCAGCATAAAGATGCAGCATGCCCGATCTTTACCCGCTGCTTCGGCCGGCGCTCCGCTGGCTCCCCGCCGAATTAGCGCGCGATCTGACGATCGCTGCGCTGGCAACCGGTTTTGGGCGGTTGATGATCGGTCAGGAGGCGCGAGAGCCCGACCCGCCGATCTTGACGCAGCGGCTATGGGGTCTCGATTTCCCGAACCCGATCGGTCTGGCTGCCGGCTATGACAAGGATGCGGATGTTCCGGACGCGATGCTCGGCCTTGGGTTTGGCTTTGTCGAGATCGGGACGGTTACACCCCAACCACAGCCGGGAAATGCAAAACCCCGCCTCTTTCGCCTCGAAGAGGATCAGGCCGTGGTCAACCGGATGGGGTTCAACAGCGCCGGCCTCCAAGCGGTATTGGGGCGGCTGTCGCGACGTCGTCGGGTTGGAATTATTGGCACCAATTTGGGAATGAACCGAGATTCGGGCGATGCGGCTGCCGATTATGCCGCGGGCATTCGCGGCGCGGCGGCGGTTTCGGACTACCTCGTCGTCAACATCTCCTCTCCGAATACTCCGGGCTTGCGAGACCTGCAGCGACGGGCGGCCCTCGAATCGCTTTTGGCGCGCCTGTTCGAGGTTCGCCGGGAGACCGGATTGCGGATCCCGCTGCTGTTGAAGATCGCGCCCGACCTCAGCCCGGCGGAACGCGAGGAGATCGCCCAGGTAGCGCTGGGCGCCAAAATCGACGGTATCGTCATATCGAACACAACGGTTGCCCGGCCGGCCGGACTTTTAAGCCGTCATGCGCGGGAAAGCGGCGGGCTCAGCGGGCGTCCGCTTTTTGCTGCCTCGACCGCGCTGCTCGCCGACATGTACCGGCTGACGCAAGGCCGATTGCCGCTTATCGGTGTTGGTGGGATAGCCAGCGCCAGCGACGCCTACGCAAAGATCCGCGCTGGGGCAAGATTGGTGCAGCTCTATACGGCGCTAGTTTTTTCGGGGCCCGCTCTCGTGGGCCGAATCAAACGCGGTCTTGCCAGCTTGCTTCGGCGCGACGGCTTTGCGTCCATCGCCGATGCGGTCGGAACCGGACACGCAGCCGCGGCGGAGATCCGTCCATGCAACGCGAAAGTGCCGTCCTAACCTTCCGGCGCGTGCTCCGCCCGCTTCGAACCGCCGCCACGGGCGTTCTCGATCGCTTCCTTGAACGCCGCTAGTGTCTCGTAGACGCGGATGGTGCAATTGGGGTCGCGACGGGCCTCGGCTATAAGCGCCCGCTGATCGTAGCGAGCAGCCTCGAGACGCGGGTAGCGGAACGAACTTCGCAATCCTTCTGACACCGTGAAGGTGTCGTAGACATAGCCACCGTTTCGCTCAAGCAAAGGTCCGATCAACAGATCCATTCGATCACATGCTCCTCGTGTAGGCGCAACGAGCTCAGCAATTGCCGTGCCGCGCGCTTTCACCAAAATTCTTAGCAAAACAGGCGTCCGCGACCCGACCAATCGGCGCGGGCTTGCCCTCTCGACCGCTTTTTGGTTCGAATCGGCCGCACTCTCCGACCGCCTATGCTCACAGAACGCATTCCGGCAAAGGCACGTTCCGTTAATTTCAGAAACATTCAGTAAACGAGAATTCTTTTTATAACATGCTAGTATATTTTTAGTAAACACACGAATCGCCGCTCTTTCCGGTACTGCTGGACGCTACCGCCTGTATCGCTCACCACTGAAGTACGAATGCAATGAAACTTCGGCTCATCGACGGCATGCGCGAGCTGGCACCCGTTTACGACGGGTTCATCCTCGATCTATGGGGCGTGATCCATGACGGCATCGCACCGATGCCAGGCGCGATCGATTGCCTGCGGTCCCTGAAGGAAACGGGCAAGCGCACGATTCTGTTGTCAAATGCTCCGCGGCGTGCCGACGATGTCATTCGCCGGATCACCGCGATAGGGGTTCCAGCGGATCTCTATCAGCATGTGATGTCATCGGGCGAGGAGGCTTGGCTACACCTGCATCGCCGCGACGATCCATTCTATGCCGCGCTCGGCCGGCGGTGTCTGCACATCGGCTCCCAGCGCGATATGGAAATCCGCGAGGGTCTCGGACTCGACTTTGTCAACAGCGCCGAGGATGCGGACTTCATCCTGAATACCGGGCCAGCCGGATGGGACGACAGTATCGAGGATTACGCGCCGCTATTGCGCCGGGCGCTGATCCGCGATTTGCCGATGGTCTGTGCGAATCCCGACCTCGTCGTGATGCGCGGTACCACCCTCCACCTCTGCGCCGGCGCCTTGGCGAAATGGTATGAAGAGGCTGGCGGCCGCGTGCGCTGGCACGGAAAGCCGTTTCGCTCGGTTTACGACGCTTGCCTTGCCCTTCTCGGCCTCGAGGACCGGTCCCGCATCCTCGCCGTTGGCGATAGTCTGCGCACCGACATCGCCGGGGCCGCTGGCGCCGGTCTAGACAGCCTGCTGATTGCCGGCGGCATTCACTCCGAAGAGTTCGGCGCGCCGGGCGGACAAGCCCCGGATCTCATACGGATAGAAGCCGCCCTCCGCGAGGGCTACTATCACCCTGTTGGGGTAGCCTGGACCTTCCGCTGGTGAGAGCCGCTCAGTGCGGGCTCCTGTGCAGGAGCCTGTCGCGAAGTCCCGTCTCATAGCCGAGACCTTGGGGGGTCAAGATCGCCGTAAACGGGAACATGGACCGGATCAATCCCTTGCGCTGCAAGGCCGCCCAAACCGCCGGATTGCGCAAACCACTCGCGTCCCTGGTCGCGACGATCGCCTCGCCGAGATGGAAATGGTCGCCATGCGGTTCGGGCGGGCGGACGATCACACTGCCCGCCTCCTCGCCCGGCCGGGAATAATCTGGGATTTGCGCGAGCTCCTGCAGCAATGTCAGAGTCTTGAGCTGCAGCGCGTTGAGATTGAGCGGGTTTTTCTTTTGCGCCATTCGCCCTGATTAGACTCGCACCCTGGCCGACGCAATGGCAGAGATCCGGGTATGAAGAAGCGGCGGACGCGAACAATCGATGCGCGGTGGGAGTGGGAGTTTCCTACCCCGCCTGAGGTGTTATGGCCGGTATTGGCCGACACCGCGCGCTTCAACGAGGCCGTCGGCCTGCCGCGTTATTCGGTGACTGATCTGCCGCAGCCAGACGGAAGCGTGCGGCGGATCGGCGCGGTGCGACGCTTTGGGTTCACCGTCACTTGGGAAGAGGGCGTGCCGCAATGGGTTGCCGGAAGGTCTTTTGCACATGAACGCCGGTTCATGTCCGGTCCGCTGGCGCGGGTCCTGAACGAAATCGAGATCCGCCCCTCGGGCGAACGTGGATCCCGGGCTTCTTATAGCCTGTCGATCACGCCGCGCTGGCCCATGGCGGGCCTACTGCTGCGATTCGGCTTTCTCTCGCGTTTCGGCCGCACGCTCGACCGATTGTTTCGTGAGGCCGCGCAATTTGCCGAAGGAAGCCGCGAGCGCGCGTTCACGACCCCGCCGCCGGGGATTGCACCCCGGGTCCGGCAACGTGTCGCCGCCCGGGCCCGGTCTCTCTCAGAGCGTGGTTACACCGCGGCCGAACGCCTCGCCAGTTATCTGCTCGAGGCGCCTGAATCCGATCTCGAACGAATGCGGCCGCGTGCGCTGGCGCGGCGTTGGGGAGCGCAACAGCGGGAGGTCATCGAAACTTGCCTCGCTGCGGCGCGTGAGGGTTTGTTGGTATTGCGCTGGGATCTCTTGTGTCCGCGCTGCCGCGGAGCGAAGGTCAGCGTCAGCAGCCTCGATCGGCTGCCACAAGGGGCCCATTGCTCGGCCTGCAACATCGATTACGGGCGCGACTTTTCCCGCAATGTCGAGGTCACGTTCGAACCTGACCCCGGAATTCGCCAGCTAGGGGTCGGAACTTATTGCCTGGTGAGCCCGGTCGCCAGCGAGCATGTTCGGCTACAGCGGATTGTAGCACCGGCCGAGACTTCGGTTGTTGCGGCCGATTTTGCCGATGGCGAATACCGCGTTCGGACCCTGGAGCCGGGCGGCAGCGCGGACTTTCGCGTCGAGAACGGGCGAGTTCCGGAAATTGTTTTGACCGACGCCGATCCCTTGATCGGCGGTGTCGAGCCTCCCGGCCAGATCCGAATCCGCAATACTCGATCAGCGCAAAGCACCCTCGTCATCGAGGATCGCGCCTGGGCCAGCGACGCGCTCACGGCGCACGAGGTAACGACGATGCAGGCGTTCCGCGATCTGTGCGCGGATGCAGTGCTCAGGCCGGGGGACCAGGTCGAAATCCGCCGGATCGCCTTTTTGTTCACCGACATTCGGGGTTCCAGCGCCCTTTACAATCGGGTTGGAGACGCTCGCGCCTATGGCTGGGTTCGTGAGCACTATGCCGTGCTAACCCGCGCCGTTCGCCGCCATGACGGTGCCATCGTCAAGACCATCGGCGACGCGGTCATGGCGGCTTTCAGCGATCCCGCGAAGGCACTCGAGGCGGCGCTCGACATCCGCACCGACATCGCCGCATTCGACCAGAAGCTGGCGGCCGATACCGGCGAAGCCGGCACCATCCTCGTCAAAATCGGGTTGCATTGCGGGCCCTGTATCGCCGTCACCCTGAACGACCGATTGGATTACTTCGGCCGCACGGTCAACCTCGCTGCCCGCCTGCAGGGAGAAAGCCACGGGGGTGATATCGTGCTGTCGGAGGCGATGGCCAAAGATGGGGCTGTCATGGAGCTGCTCGAGGGACTCGCACCGGCGGCTGAGAGCGCCTCGGTCAAGGGCTTTTTCGAGCCGATCGCGCTGCGGCGGCTCAGGAAACCTGCTTTTGAGCCCGTGCCAGGTTGAGCGACAATCTCGGGCTAAGCCGCGACCGCCGGACCGCGCTTTGCCGTCCCAAATCGCGGCCGTCCCAGCCCAAGGTGCCGACCAGCGGAAGATGGTCCGAGGCAAGGCGGGCGAGCGGAGTGCGATAGACAGCGACCTCGCGCAGCAGCGCAGGGCCATCGGCATAAATTCTGTCGAGCGCCAGCACCGGCATCCACGAGGGGAACGTGCGTTCGGCGGCGCTCGGCCCGAGCCGGCGATCGAAAGCGCGGATAGCGCCGCTGCGCCCACGCCACTCGTTCAAATCACCCATCAGCAATACCGCGTCGGCCTCACGCCGGTTTGCCGGCAGCCTTTCGCCCAGCGCTGTCATGACGCGGTTCGCCTGCAATCGCCGCTCTCCGGCGCGCAGACCGAAATGGGTCGCAATGACGCGCAGCACGCGACCCCCGACCAAAAGATCGGCATCGATCGCCCCGCGCGGCTCGTAGTCCGCGACGGTCAGGTCGATGGCTCGCGCGGCGAGTACCGGGAAACGCGTAAGAATCGCATTGCCAAAGCGTCGGCGATGGTCGGGGATGGCGCCGGGAATGACACGGCAGCCGGTTGCTTCGCCTAAATAGGCCCACTGATCTGCATGCCGTTCGGTCCCGCGGCGAGCATCCACCTCCTGCAGACATGCGATTTCGGCGTCGATTTCCCGCAATACCGAGACGATTCTGCTGGGGTCGTATCGCCTGTCGACGCCGACACAAGTGTGGATGTTGTAGGTTACGACGCGAAGCGACGGTGCTTCGGCGGGCGCGGGAGAAAGGGAGCGGACGCTGTCGCGACTGGCCCGTCGGCGAATTTGGCTGTCAAAAAATGATTGCAGCACGTTCTAAACGCTCATTATCAGTATGTGACCACAACGGATTACGTCCGGCGCGGCCGAAATAGCGCATGAATGTGATAAGGGCGAGAGGATCGCCCGCGAATATCGCAATTCCACTGTCCAAAAAGCGCCCATTGCGACGCTGAAAGCAAAAACCGCTCTGGTAGATCAACTATTTAGTGCGGGGAACTGCGAATGAAACTGGGCCGCAAGGCGGCGCTCGTGAATCTGCAAATGATAAGCCGCGGCGGGCAAAAGCGGGGTGGCGATTCGATGCGCACGCGCCCGGCGCAGCATGTCGTCGACCACCTGATCGCCCTCGGTATGAAAACCCGCATCGAGATCGCGATACATCGACGCGCTGAAGGCGCTGCCGCGCTCGATACGGCCTGCAGCACGCGGCGGCCGCACAAGAAGCGTGACGTCCGCTGCGGAAGCGCGAGACCGCCGCCGAAATAGCCTCCGACCGCACCGGCCCCGACGATGAGAATGCGCATTTATCGCTAGCTGCGTGGGCTACTCTGCTCGCCCGCTGACCAGCGCCAATCCCCGCAACACGTCTTCGGCTTGGCTCAACTGCTCGTCATCCGAGGACCCGATAACCGCGGTTGCCACAGAGGGCGCTTTCTCTCGCTCCTTTACCGCGTTGGCGTTAGGCGAATCGCCCTCTGTGCCCTTGCCGCCCGGAATGGCCGGATCGGTGTTCTTCAATGCCCGGCGCAGATCGGCTTCGTGGAGGCGCTCGCCCTGAGTGAGCTTCGCGAGTTTCAGCGGCGTCACTGTAAGGTTGGGATCGAGGCCCTTGCCTTGAATTTTTCGGCCGCTCGGCGTCGTAAAGCGAGCGGTTGTCAGCCGGATGGCGCCGTTTCCGGGTAATGGGATGAAATTTTCGATCGAGCTTTCCCCAAAGCTCTTGGTGCCGAGCAACACCGCCCGTCGATTGTCCTGCAATCCGCCGGCGACAAGCTCCGCCTCGCGAGCCGTCCCCCCGTTGATCAACGCGACGATCGGCACACCTTGGGCGAGATCGCCTGGAGTAGCGCTTATCCGCTTGATGTTGCCGGGCTTGCGGCCCTTGACGACGACGATATCGCCATTGTCGATGAAGGCGTCGGCCGCGGCAACCGCGGCATCGAAGTTACCTCCGGGGTTATTACGAAGATCGAGAACGATCCCGATCAGCTTGTTGCCAGTCTGTTGCCGCAGTTTTTCTACCGCGCCGGCGAGCGCGGCCCGGGTGCCGCCGTCAAAGCCAGCGACGCGCAGATAGCCGATATTTCCCGGTTCGACATGGGCGGTGACCGTGCGCAGTTCGAAACCCTCTCGCTTAACTTTAACTTTGATAGGAGCCCCATTGCCGCGCCGCAACGTGAGCTGCACCTCGCTGCCAGCGGGACCGCGCAGCTTTCGGTCAGCCTCGCCCAGCGTCAAATCGTAAGTTGGATCATTGTCGATCGTGTAGATCAAATCGCCGGGGTGGATCCCGGCCTTCGCGGCTGGCGAGCCGTCCTGCGGCGAGATCACTTTCAGCTGACTGTTCTCTATCGTCAGCACCAAGCCGAGGCCGACCTGGTCTTGGTCAGCGGTCGCCTGCATTGCGCGGAACGCGGCCTCGTTGATATAAGCCGACCGAGGATCAAGACCCGACAACATTCCGGCAATGGCCGCGCCGATCAGCTTTGGCTCGCTGACCGGTTCGACCGCATCTTGGCGAATTCGGTCATAAGCTTCGGTGAAGAGGTTCAGTTGTTCGGAACCGGTCTTGGCGCCCTTAGGCTGGGCAACCGCGCCGCCGCATGCAAGCAAGGCGCTTAGCATCAACGCCGTAATCAGCCTACGCATTCGCTGCAACCTCCAGAAACGGCTCCCACCATAGCTCAGGCGGTGAATGGTTGTAATCCCTTGACCGAGAGGCGACCTTAGGGGCCGATATTGCAACGGCCGTTGACCTTGACGATCGACCAAAAGCACGCCGCCTTTCCTCGCCGCCTTGTGATCATTGGCTTTGGCAGCATCGGACAGGGGGTTCTGCCGCTGCTCTTGCGGCATCTCGAGATCGACCCCAATGAGATCACTATCATCACTGCCGAGCCGCGCGGGCACGATGTCGCAGCCGAGTACGGCATCCGCTGCGTCGAAACCGCGCTCACCCGGAGCAACTACCGCGCGCTACTCGAGCCGCAGCTGGGCGAAGGCGATTTTCTCCTCAATGTGTCGGTGGACGTATCGAGCGTCGCGCTGATTGAGCTTTGCCAAGAAACTGGCGCGCTATATCTCGACACCTGCATCGAGCCTTGGCCTGGCGGCTACACCGATCCCAACCTCTCGCCGTCGGCACGCTCGAATTATGCCTTGCGCGAGAGCGCATTGGCCCTCCGCTCCCGTTATCGGCGCGGACCCACAGCGGTTCTGACTCATGGCGCGAATCCCGGCCTGGTCTCGCATTTTGTCAAACAGGCCCTGATCAATGTCGCGAGGGATGGGGGCATCGGCGGTGTTCCGGCCAGCCGGCATGATTGGGCGCAACTCGCCGAGCGCCTCGGGGTAAAGGCGATCCATATCGCCGAACGCGATACGCAAGTGTCGACGATCCCCAAGCAACCCGGCGAGTTCGTCAACACTTGGTCGATCGACGGCTTTGTAAGCGAAGGCTCTCAGCCAGCGGAGCTCGGCTGGGGAACTCATGAACGCCATTTTCCATCGGATGGACGCCGTCATGATTTTGGCTCCGGCGCGGCGATCTATCTGTTGCGGCCCGGAGCAGCTACTCGGGTGCGAAGCTGGACCCCGCTCGAGGGCGCGTATCACGGTTTTCTGATCACCCACGCGGAATCGATCTCGATCGCCGATTATCTGACCGTTAGGCATGGCGATCAGCTGCGCAATCGTCCGACCTGTCACTATGCGTACCACCCTTGCGACGATGCGGTGCTGAGCCTGCACGAGTTTGCCGGGAAAAACTTTAGGCTGCAGGATCGCAAGCGGCTGATGATGGAGGAGATCACCGCAGGAATCGACGAGCTCGGGGTGCTGCTGATGGGGCCGGCCAACGGTGTCTATTGGTATGGGTCGCGTCTTTCGATAGCCGAAGCGCGGCGCGTGGCGCCGCACAACAATGCCACATCGCTACAGGTCACCGCGGCGGTGTTGGCTGGCATGATCTGGGCGCTTGAGCATCCACGCGAGGGCATTGTCGAGCCCGAGGAGCTGGATTTTGAGCGTGTTCTCGAAGTCGCGCGTCCCTATCTCGGCGATCTCGTCGGGGTCTGTGGCGATTGGACGCCGCTTCAAGGCCGAGAGAAGCTGTTCCCTGAAGATCTGGACCGCGATGATCCGTGGCAGTTCAAGAACATCCGAGTGGGCTGACAAGCCTGCCTTTCGTCGATGGGGGTGGCTCATCGCACTCTTGCTATACGGTGTAGGGATGTTCGGCGATTTTTCCTATCACCTGATTGACGATCCTCATACCAGGAACCACGCTATCGGGGTCCCGGAGATACTCGTCGCTTACTCCGCCGCATTGTTTTGGCCGGTGGACATCGTTGCAATGGCTCTCCTCGCATCACGATGAGCCGGTGCGAGACAACCCTCAGTGCCGGAAATGACGGATACCGGTGAAGACCATTGCGATGCCGGCAGCATCGGCCGCGGCGACGACCTCCTGGTCGCGTACCGAACCGCCGGGCTGGATAACCGCCGTGGCCCCGGCGGCGATCGCCGCTTCGATTCCGTCGGCGAACGGGAAAAAGGCATCCGAAGCTAGAGCCGAACCGATTGTCGGCGGTTGCGGCAGCCCCGCTGACTTGCCCACTTCGGCCGCCTTGCTAGCGGCGATCCTGACACTGTCGACGCGGCTCATCTGACCTGCGCCGATGCCGACCGTTGCCCCGCCGCGGGCGAAGACGATCGCGTTTGACTTGACGTGCTTTGCCACACGATCGGCGAAGAGCAGATCGGCGAGTTCGCTCTCGCTTGGCTCTCGGCGCGTCACGATGCGCAGCGCCTCTCGGTTGACGGAAACGCGATCGCGCTGTTGCAATAGAAAGCCGCCGGATAGCGAGCGAAAATTGCAGCCCGGTGCACCCGGATCGGGCATGCCGCCGATGATCAGCAGGCGCAAGCCCGTTCTGCGGGCGAGGACCGCTCGCGCCGCTTCGTCTGCCTCGGGGGCGATCACGACCTCGATGAGGAGCCGCTCAATCCCCTCCGCCGTGGCCGCATCGAGCGCCCGGTTCGCCGCGACAATGCCGCCGAAGGCGCTGACCGGGTCGCAGGCGAGCGCCTTGTTCCATGCCTCGCGTAAGCTGTTAGCGATCGCTGCACCACAAGGGTTGGCATGCTTGATGATGGCGACTGCGGGCGGCTCGAATTCGGCAACCAGTTCGAGCGCGGCATCGGCATCGGCATAGTTATTATAGGACAACTGCCGACCCTGGAGCTGCCGGGCGGTGGCGACACCGGGCCGGGCTTCGCCGGATCGGTAGAAGGCGGCCGATTGCTGCGGGTTCTCACCGTACCGCAGCCGCTCCGAAAGACGCCCAGCTATGACGAGCGTCTCGGGAAACTCAACCCCGTCCTGGCGCGCCAGCCACCCGGCGATCGCCCCGTCATAGGCCGCTGTTATCGCGAATGCCTTATGAGCGAGCGCACGCCGGGTTTGTGCACCAACCGCTCCGTCAGACGCCGCTAGTTCCGCAGCGATCCGGTCGTAGTCGGCCGGATCCGTCACTACGGTCACGGCATCGTGATTCTTGGCGCCGGCGCGGATCAGCGCCACTCCGCCGATATCGACGTTTTCGATGCACTCTTCGAAGCTCGCCCCCGAGACGGCAGCCGCGGAGAAGGGATAGAGGTTGCAGATCACGAGATCGATCTGATCGATACCGCGCTCGGTTAACGCTTCGAGATGATCGGTTCGATCACGCCGGGCAAGAAGGCCCGCATGGATGGCAGGGTGTAAGGTCTTTACCCTGCCGTCGAGGAATTCCGCCATCCCGGTGAGTTCCGCTACTTCGGTGACAGGGATGCCGGCCGCGGTAAGGGCGCGCGCCGAGCCCCCGGTCGAAACTATCGCGATCCCGCGCGCGGCCAGCGCCGCGGCGAACGCGACGATTCCGGTTTTGTCACTGACCGAGATGAGGGCCCGGCGGATCGGCTGTAGGCCAGTTGCCATTCCGGGCGATATAGGCCTCATCCAGGATCTGCAGCAAGCTTCACAGACCGCGGCTTAAAACCGCCAACAGGGTAATGACAATTGTTACGGAAACGGCGAGGGCTGTCACACCCCACCCGTTCTCCGCGGCCCAGGCGCAGCCGATCAACACTATATCGGCGGCAATGACGCGTTCGACTACGGCGGCGTGTCCAAGGCCTCGCCGCACTGCCTGCTGGTAAAAATGTTCGCGATGCGCCTGCCACACACGATCGCCGCGCAACAGCCGCCGCGCGAGAGTGATCGTTGCGTCCGCCAGAAAATAGAGCGGCAGAATCACGGCGGCCTTCCAACCCCCACGTAGCGCAAGGTCGAGCAGCAAGAAACCCGTGATGTAGCCCAGCGGCACGCTGCCGACATCGCCAAGGAAGATACGGGCGGGAGCCCAATTCCACACCAGAAAGCCGATTGAGGCGCCGATAATCGCGGCAGCAAGCCACGCCAGACCAGGGCCGGTGCCGGCCGCGTCGCTGGCGAGCAGCAACAGTCCCACGCCGATCGCGGCGGTTTCGCTGGCGGCAATCCCGTCTATGCCGTCCATAAAGTTAAACAGATTGGTCCACCAGACCCACAACACGCCCGCGGCCATGAAACAAAGGGCCGATCCAGGCACGCCCTCGAGGGCGCCTTGCGGCTCTGGCAGAACCGCGATGCCCATCGCCACCGCCCCAACTTGCGCTGCCAGCCGTACCGCTGCGGAAAGCCCGCGCAAGTCGTCGATCCAAGAGACCACGGCCAAGCCGGCGGCTCCGAGCGCGATGATCGAGAAACCGGGCGGTACCAGACCCGCCTGAAGCAGGACGAGCCAAGCCAGCAGAACCGAACCAATCACGGCGATGCCGCCGCCTCGCGGAGTGGGCACCTGGTGCGAGGAGCGTTCGTTCGGCTGATCTAAGAGCTGGCGGCGCCGCAGGATCGGGATCAGAGCTCTTGTTGCCAGACAACTGACGATACCGGCCGCCAACGCGGCCGCTGCGGGCAGGATGCCGTCACCCATTTCCGGGTGGTAGATTCCTGCCGGACAACTCCTCAGCGGGCGGCTCTTTGGCCGGTTGAGCCTCGGCCGGCAGATCGCTGGCAAGGTGGCCCTCGATCCCATGGTCTGTAACGGGCCTTCTTGGCTCCCGGCGAACCGCCCAGCGTACGACGATGCCTCCGGGCGGGACTGTTCCACTCAATACGATTTGCTGTGTCTTGCGCGCCTCTCCCGAGCCGAGATAGATGCTCTCTCCGAGGCTCAGCTCCGCCCCGGCGGCGCGCAACTGCCAGAGATTTCCGCTCGGCGGACGCAACAGGGCGGCGCAGGCGTCTCGGACCAGCGATGCCTGCACTTAAGGGTGCAGGTGAAAGCGCACCGCAAAGACAGCTCCGGGAAGCCCGGTCAGCCGATCTTCGCCGCGCAAATCCTCGCCGTCAGCCGATAAGAATAATTGCCGCGCATAGATCAAGCCGAAACGCTCGCGGTAACCGTCATGCGTTGCAGAAATCCATTGTTGGCCCTCATGCTCGGCGCGTTCGCGGGCGACCGTCGTTGGCGTCCGGCCGAGTGTGCCGTCCGCTCGGATCTCGACCGAGTTGGTATCCGCGACGATCAGCACCGAATGGGCGGCACTCGCGCGCGCCACCCGCCACCAGTTCGGTTTCGAGCCGCGATAAGCGCCACAATTGACGATGATACGCTCGCGCTCATGGCTCAGCTCGAAGGACAGCGGGCCGGCGTGAGCGTGATCATCAAAACCCCGCGGCGGCGGCTTTCCCGTATCGATCAGCACCAGGCTCTTGGAGGCTTGAAGCCGATCAAAGCCGGTATCTGGCGCATGCGCCGGGGCCCGTCCCTTGTTTTCAGACCTGGTCAGGACCAGGTCGATCAAAATCCCGTCTTCTTCGAGCGAATCGTTGAAGAGTGCCAGACGGCGGTCGCCGTGGCGGAAAAAACGCAGCATCGGCGCCATCCGCTCGATGGCGAGCCTGAGGGCGGCAGGAACTTCGATTTGCGCTGAGCGCAACACCGCGCGCGTATCGATCAGATCCTGCAACACCTGGAGCTGGAGCGACGGGCTGCGCGAGATGTGGCCCCCATCGGGTTGAATTTGCGCGGACAACTCGCGCTCGAGACCCTTTAATGCCTTCGCCAAGCGCGGCGCGGGGCTGCCGAGAGCGGCCATGCCGGTAATCAGGCCCTTGAGCGCCCGCACTCGCGCGGCGCCCGAAACCTCCCAAGAAGCCGTCCGCGCCAGATGCCCGAGCTGGGCGACAAGGCTCGTCAGCACCGCACGGCGCAGCGGATCGTCCTGGTCGCGCCGCACAATTTCGTCGAAATACGTGATCCAGGCGAAGAGCCGGGTCGCGACAACGTCGGACCGCCAGGCTGGGCCTTGCCAGTTTGTGTTGTCGGCGATCCAGCTTTCAACCAGCTCTCGAGCCGCCTCGCGCCCGAGGCTCCCTGCGGAGATGACGTCGGAGATCCACCCGAAACCATGCCAGGCGCGAAGCCACTCTGCCCCGGTCGAGGGCGGAGTCCAACGCGGCGAGGGGGTGCGAACAAGTTCCCCGCGCAGCTCGATCTCCCCGCCGGCAATCGCTGCGCCGCGCTTCGCGTCGCCCGGCCAGCGCTGTGCGATTCTGAGCCGCAGGTCGCCCGGTACTCGGCCAAACAGCGTATGCCGGTACAGGGGACCAGCTGCGAGTGTCTGAAGGGCACCCCGCCGAAGCCGCGTCAAGAGCCCCGGAGCATCGGCGCCGTGGCCGTACCCGGCTATTTGGCCCCTTCCGTTGTCGCTTGCGGCTGCCGTCATTTGCCCGGCATCAGATCGCAGACGCTCTCCGGCCGGGCCGAAGCGCCCTTATTAAGGCCTTGCCGGACGGGATCCCCATGCGGCTTCGTAACAAGGAAAGCCGCCTACCGCAAGCCACCGAGAAAATGACGGGCTACATGTTGAGCTTCACCAGACGCGCACAGTAAAAGCCATCGATGCCATCATACTCGCCGAAATGGCACGGCAGCGTGCGCAGGTCTCCCTCCTCCGTGATCCATCCGGGCTCGGCGCCGATCTCGTCGGGTTCGATCCGCTGCCGCTTTAATGGGGCGCCCGCATCCTGCAGGGCCGCGATGCGCTGGGGCCCTTCCTCCGGCTCGAGCGAGCAGGTGCAATAAACGAGCGTGCCGCCAGGCTTGAGCATGTCGATTGCGGCCCGCAACAAATTGTCTTGAACAACTGAAAGCCGCGCGACGTCCTCCGGCAGCTTGAGATGTGGAACATCGGGATGCCGGCGAATCGCACCCGTCGTGCTGCACGGTGCATCAAGCAGCACCGCGCCGACCGGATGGAGCGGGCGCCAGGTGAGTGCGTCTGCCCCGATCGCTTCGACCTGTAGATCGAGTCTTTCAAGGTTGGCAACGAGCCGCTCGAGCCGGCGGGTCGACCGATCCACTGCCGTCACCCGAGCACCGGCGGTGGCGAGTTGCGCGGTTTTGCCGCCCGGTGCGGCGCAGAGATCGATGACCTCGCGTCCCGCAACATCACCGAACAGCCGGGCCGGCAGTGCGGCCGCGGCATCCTGGACCCACCAGGCGCCCTCGGCGTAGCCGGGCAATGTTGTGAGAGCGCCACCGGCGGCCCGGCGCAAGGTCCCAGTCGGCAGCAGCACTGCCTCGAGCGCCGCAATCCAGACCTCGGCATCACAGCGCAAGGTCAGATCGAGCGGCGCCTCTTTCAGATGCGCTCGCGCGATTGCGCGCGCCGTTGCTTCGCCATAGGTCCCGCTCCAGGATCGCCAGAGCCAATCAGGGGTGTTGAGCCGCGGGGCGTCGTGTTCGCCGACGCGTTCCGGACCTTCGACGCTCAGCCGCCTAAGTACGGCGTTGACGAGGCCCTTATGCGAGGCAAAACCGTGGCTTTGCGCAAGATCGACACTGGTCGCGACCGCCGCATGAGGCGGAGTGCGCAGGAACAGGAGTTGGCCGGCGCCGAGCCGTAATATGTCGTGCACAAGCGCGGCCCGGGGAGCTAAAGGCATATTCAGACAATCGGCGACCAGGGCATCGATTTGGCCGAGCCGACGAAGGACGGTCGCAACCAGCAGGCGCGCAAACGCCCGATCGCGGCCGGACAGTTCGTGCATCGCCCGGTTGTCCTCAATCGCATCGTCGAGCGGTCGCTTGCGGCGGAGCACCGCGCCGATCAGCTCAAGCGCAACATCGCGGGCAGTCGGCACTGGGGACATCAAGGTTCTTCTAAAACATGAGCCGGGCAAGACCCGATCGGGTGATGTTGCACGGGCGAACACCGGCCCTCAAGCTTCGTTCCCCGCCGTCCAGGCGAACACCGTCCCTTCACAGCAGGAGAGACGGCGGCGTGCTGCCGCGGTTTCCTTCTGCGACGGGCCAGGAAATTCGTCCGGCCCGCCATCGGCCTGCGTTAATAGGTCTCGCGCGGCAGGTTGAGATGGGGGAAGGCGCTGTGCACGTGCGGCGGCACGACCTGACGCGCCGGGCAGATATAGGATTTGTCGAGCTCGCGGTAGGCGGTGACGCCGAGCAGCGACAGGCAAATGCGGATCTCGTTTTCGAGGATCTCGAAGAGCCGCACCATGCCCTCGGCGCCAGCCGCGGCGAGCCCATAGACATAGAGGCGGCCGCAGGCGACCGCATCGGCGCCCAATATCAGTGCCTTGACCACATCGGTGCCGCGGCTTATCCCGCCATCGACAATGATGCGGGCGCGCCCGCCAACCGCTTCGACGACCTCCGGCAGCACGTCGATCGAACCGACCCCCTGATCGAGCTGCCGCCCGCCATGGTTTGACACATAAACGCAGTCGACCCCGTATTCTAGCGCGATCTTGGCGTCCTCGGCGGTGGCGATGCCTTTGAGGATCAGCGGGATGTCGAAGCCCTTTTTGATCCGCTCGACATCGCGCCAGTTGAACTGGGCCTGGAAAATACGGGCGTCGGCGACGCGTACCCGCCGGCGCTGGTGGCGTTTGGCGATGTCACGCTCGCGCCGGCTGTAGCTGTCGGTGTCGACCGTCAGGCAAAAGGCGTCGTAGCCCTTGTCGATTGCGCGGCGGACATGGTCGTCGACCCACTCCGCGTCGCCGCGCACATAAAGCTGGAAGATCTTGAAGCCGTCGCCCGAAGCGTCGGCGGTCTTGTCGAGCCCGGGATGCGACACCGAGGAGAGGATCATGCCATTACCAAATTCCGTCGCCGCCTTGGCAACCGTGGCGCCGCCGCCAGGCTCGAACACTTCGAGCGAGCCGACCGGCGCGCACAATACCGGGATGCGCAATTTCTTGCCGAAGAGCGTGCTGCTGCAATCGATGCTCGACATGTCGCGCAATACCCGCGGCCGAAAGCCGATCGCATCGAGCGCTAGGCGGTTGCGCGCCAGGGTCGTTTCGGTCTCGGAGCCGCCGATCAGGTAGTCCCAATTGTTGCGATCGAGATTGGTGCGTGCATGGGTCACAAACTCGTGCAGGTTCTGAAAACGGCTTTCGAGCGACTCGGCCATCGTTCTGTTCTTCCACGCTGATTTGACGACGATCGCAAGGTATCGCTACGATGCGCCTCTTGCCAACCAGGCCCGAAATCCCCCGAAGAGGAGACGCTAGATGCCTCGAATTCTTACACCCGGCACCCATTCGGAAGAGACGCTCGCGATCGCCCGCGATTTGTTGCCGCCCGGCTGGGAATTGGCGACGGCCCCGCATGGCCGCCCGGAATTCTTCAACCTGCTAAAGGATACGGAGTATTACATCGGCGCCGGGCAGTTCAAACATGGGCCGGAATTTTACCAGGCAGCCCCCCGGCTGCGTATCGTACAGACCCTGAGCGCCGGCTATAACACCTACGACCTCGAGGCAGCGCGGGCCGCCGGCGTGCCGATCTGCAACAATGGCGGCGCCAATGCGACTGCGGTGGCCGAGCACGCGATGCTATTAATGCTGGCGGTCAGCCGCAAGCTGATCTGGCTGCATGAAGGGGTGGCCTCCGGGCGCTGGCGCGGCAACGATTTCAACGCGACCAAGCTCTATGAGCTCGAAGACAAGACTTTGGGTATCGTCGGCCTCGGCAATATCGGCAAAAAGGTCGCCCGTCGTGCCAAAGCCTTCGACATGCATATCAAGTATTACGACGTCAACCGAATGACGACCGACCAAGAGGATGCGCTGGGCGTCCGTTTTGCGCTGTTCCCCGAGCTATTGAAGACTTCCGATATTGTGACCCTGCACGTGCCGCTCGACCGGTCGACACACAATCTGATCGGCGAGCGCGAGCTGGCGATGATGAAGCCGACGGCGATCCTGATCAACACCTGCCGCGGCCCGGTCGTCGACGAAAAAGCTCTGTACATGGCCTTGCGGGACGAGAAGATCCTAGGCGCCGGGCTCGACGTAATGGTCGAGGAGCCTCCAAAGCCCGACCACGAGCTGTTCACGTTGAAGAACGCAATCTTTTCCCCGCACGCTGCCGGCCCGACCTGGGACAATCACTGGAAGCGCTGGCGCAACGCGTTCGACAATTTCGAGCGCGTTGCGCGCGGCCAGAAGCCGTTCTGGGTCGTCCCCGAACTGAGAGACTGAGCAGGCCGAATACGGCACCGCATCCCCAGCCGCCATGCCTGCAACTGCGGCTGGGGAGGGCCCCTAGTACCTCGCTGCAGAAATTGGCGTATTCCTCACTCTCGCAGAAGCGACGACAAGAAAACGCATGTCGGCTCAACCGGCAGCCTGGTACATCTTTATCACGATGCAGTAATAACTCCGTCGTCCCCGCGAAAGCGGGGACCCAGAGCTTGCCCCTGGCGTGAACAGGGGGAGATCGATTGGTGCATGAATGTAAGACGTCCTGGTGTCTACATCCTTGCCAGCAGGCGCAATGGTACGCTTTATATCGGCGTCACAAGCGATATTGCTCGCCGTGCTT
>JBARIB010000143.1:0-2459 GCA_049799535.1 Allostellaceae bacterium
CCATCACCGCATAGACCATCGTCAGCCCAACGGTCTTGTCGCCGATCAGGGTCGGCACGAAGCGCGCCTCGCCGCCCGTTGCCGCTTCGAGACCGACCAGTCCACAGCCGCCTTGGATGATGTCGTCAAAGGCCGGCCGATCGGCGAACGGCCCGTCCTGCCCATAGCCGTGCGCCGAGCAATAGACGAGGCGCGGGTTGACCTCGCGCAGCCGCTCCCAGCCGAAGCCGAGCCGCGCCATCGCCTGTGGGCGCATGTTGTGCATCAGCACGTCGCTCTGCCGCACCAGCGCCAGCAGCACCGGCGCCGCATCGGCCTGTTTTAGGTCGAGCACGAGCGAGCGCTTGTTGCGGTTGAGGTTGAGAAACACGTGCCCCATTTCGCGGTGCCGCACCGGCTCGGCATACCGCATGATGTCGCCGTCCGGCGCCTCGATCTTGATCACCTCGGCGCCGAGATCGCCAAGGATCTGCGTCGCAAGCGGCCCTAATACGACTGTAGTCAGGTCGAGGATCTTGATCCCGGCAAGCGGCCCCGGTTTGGCTTCGCTCACCGCGCAACCTCAAACATGATCATCCCCATCGTCGTAACCTCACCCGGTCGGCTCGCTGACTTCCACAATCAAAACGGGCATCGAATATTTCACTTTGCTGCATCTGCAGCAAATCTGCAGCAAAACCGCCCGTCAAAGTTGAACCGATGGCAGAGCCCGACTGTACCCATGGGCGCCCGCTCGGACCGATTACTATGCAATGTCGAGCGGGCGATTTTATGGTCAGTCATCGAACGTCACCACGTCGGTGCCCGCCGCGCCGTAAGCGATGATGGCTCTGTCACGGGTCAACAAGGGAAGGTGCTCGGCACGCGCCTGCGCGATCAACATCCGGTCGAACGGATCGCGATGCCGTCGCGGCAGCGCGACCGACACCTTGCAATGATCGGGCAGCACCGGAAGCAGATCGAAGCCGTCGGGAACCGCCAAGAGGCGCTGGTCCCGAGCGATGCGGTCCAGCGCCATCAAGATCGCGATTTCCCAGAGGCTGACGGCGCTCACGTAACATGACCGTGCGTCATCGAGCGCGCGCCGTTCGCCGGTCGTGAGCCGTTCCGGTGCGATCCTCGCCCAGAGAATGAGATGGGTGTCAACCAGCAGGGCGGCGATCACTTGCTCGGCTCGAAATCCTGGATGACCTCTTCCGGAATGGTCAAATCCTCCGACAGGAACAGGCCTCTGAGCTCCCCATATTTGATCGGCTGCCGCCCAGGAAGCGGACCGAGGCAGGCGACCGCCCGTCCGCTCCGCGTCACAATGATTGTCTCGCCCGCCTCCGCGCGAGTGACCAGAGCGGCAAACTGAGCCTTGGCCTGTGCCACCGAAACGGTTGCGCCCAACATATCCTCCCGATAGGATTTGACCATCGATGGTCAATATTGGACGGGAATATGGGCCTGTCAAACGGCGCAATTTAGGTCAGCTGATCGAGCAGCGCCTTCGCCTCTTTCAGATCGGCGGTATCGAACCCCTCGGTGAACCGGCCGTAGACCCGGGCGAGAAGATCGTGGGCTTCGGCGCGCCGGCCGTGCTCGCCCCACAGCCGGGCCAGATCGCGGGCGGCGCGCAATTCCAGCGATTTCGCTTGCTGGGCCTGCGCGATACCGATCGCTTTCTGCAATGAGGCTTGGCCCTCGTCGAGCTGGTTTTCGGTGAGCAGCACCGTTCCGGTAAGGCGGTGCAGTTCGGCATCCCATTTATGCTCGCCGGTGGCGTCCGCTATTTCCAATCCCTCCCGCAACGCGGCCAGTGCCGCCGCCCGATCGCCGCGCCGCGCCAGACCCTCGGCCAGGGACGCCAAACCAAAAGGCAAATTGACAGTCCGTCCGAGCCCGGTCCATTTCGCTACACCCTCGCGAATGCGGGCGATTGCTTCGTCGACGGCGCCTTGTCCGAGCAATGCCGCGCCACGCAGCATGCCAGGTTCCTGCATCAACGAGAACCGCTGCTCCGCAGCCAGCGCCTCAGCAGCATCGAGTTGGTGCAGGGATCGCTCTGGCTCACGGCGATTGAGGTGAACCATTGATGAATAAAGGAGAGCAAGGCCCATCGTGAATGGGTGGGCGATCCGCTCGGCCAGCGCCAAACCCCTAGCGATGCTGGCGAGCGCCTTGTCGGGATATCCGAGCAACGATTCGGCCCAAGCGCCAGAAATTTGGGCGCAAACACCGGGATCGTGTCCGCCATAGACGAGCCGATGAGACGCATGCTTCTCCGGATCGTAGAGGAGACGCCCGGCGTCGGCGTGTTCGCGAGTTTTTCTTGGATCCCCCGCGTGAAACCATGTCGTCCAGCCGCTGTGATGCGCCTGGAGCCGCAATCCATCATCCCGCTCCCGTTCGGCCATCCTCAGCAATCTCTCCGATAGCGGACCGGCAGCGGCTATTCCGCCGGACACGTTATCGCG